>CBIHPC010000288.1:0-7688 GCA_966211305.1 uncultured Niastella sp. | reverse complement strand
GCAGTTTATGGTTTATTGTTTTTTGTTTCTGGTTGTTTAATTTCAGGATTCGCTACTATTGGCATCGCACCGATGAATTAATAACATCCTGATCACCTGATTGGATCGTGTACTGTTACGAGTTTGGTGCCATCGGGAAAGGTGGCTTCGATCTGGATCTCGGGGATCATCTCAGGCACGCCTTCCATCACATCGTTGCGGGTTAAGATGGTAGCGCCGTATTGCATGAGTTCGGCTACCGATCTGCCGTCACGGGCCGCTTCCTGCAGGTGGCTGCTGATAAGCGCAATCGCTTCGGGGTAATTCAGTTTCAATCCACGCGCCCTTCGTTTCTCTGCCAGTTCGCCGGCTAAAAACAGTAATAGTTTTTCCGATTCTCTTGGTGTCAGATGCATAGATAAATATGAAAATTCAGGTATGTAATAATGGAAATACTAATGGCAGGCAATTATTTAAGTTAAGCAAAAAAGCGATACGGTTTGTGCAGCGGGTAAATAATTTTAGTGGGGTGAGTTTAAAATGAGACCGGTTAACGTGACGGGTTGATTTGTTTATGATCAAGAAATGTTGAAATGGGCTGAGGGTATTGGGGAACAGTTAGGGGTATCCTATATTTTGGGAGAATGAAGTATGAGGTATACGAAAATGTGAATACTGGTGCAGATTTTAGCTCATTTGAGTTTATCAGTAAAGTTGAAATTTTACAGTAAGCTGTTTAAAAGAGAGTTTACATTTACTGTTGATGATAATTTGAAGCCTGCGAAACCTACAGGCGCGGTTGCTCGTAAAATAGAAGAGGCAAACGAGCATTTGTCTAAAATTAAAAATCTGGATGAAATATTCAAACGCTATTCTTCACCCGAATGATCTCTGCCGCAATGCTAATGGCAATTTCTTCAGGCGTTTCACTATGGATGGCAATTCCTATAGGCGCATGAATACTTTGTAATATAGTTTCCGGTATCTCTTCCTTCCGGTAATCAGTGAACATTTTCTCTATCTTACTTTTACTTCCCAACAAGCCCAGGTACCTGAATTTCTTTTTCCAAAGCGCCCTTAGCGCCATGTCATCAGTTCGGTAACCCACCGTCATCACCACCACATACTGGTTATCGCCATCCGGCACCAATGAAGACAGCGCTTCATAGTCATCGATCACTTTTTTCTCATGGGCATACCGGTTCTCATTAAATGTTTTCAGGCTTGAACGATCGTCGTACAAATGAACATAGAAATCCATATCCTGCATCATGCGGCAAAGCGCCAGTGCACAATGTCCGGCCCCGATAACATGCAGGTGATTAACAAAACCGGTTTTTTCCCGGTATACCCAGTCTGTTTCCGATGTCATGGAAAAATAAAAATTTTCGGCAGGAATGCTTGCATTGAATTGTATTCCGGAAGGCGATAACTGTAGTGTGCCATTCAGATCTTGATGCAGGCTTTTAATGAGCTGTTGTATTACAGGAGAATCCTGCGGCATAACCCGGTACAATAGGATTGTTTGTTCTCCCGAGCAGATCATGCCGCTTTGATTGCCGGCCGCAGATTTATTGTGAAATTGTTTTTTGATCATGATCTGCGGTTCAACCGTATAGGCATTTCGCAGATCGGAAAAAGCCAGGTGAACGTTTTCCTTTAACTGCTCTTTTGCCCATTCTACAAATTTGTGCTCCATTATACCGCCGCCGATCGAACCTTCGGTGTTGCCGGCTGCATCCACCGCCATAAAAAATCCCTGCCGGCCCGGACTGCTTCCCTCGCTCTGCAGCACATACAACAACATCACCGGTACCTGTTGCTGCAGGCATTTATTTATCAACTGCCAGATGCTTAATTGTTTCTTCATGGGTTTCAATAGCTCCTTCCTTTTGTTTTTCGTATAACGCCATCAATACTTTTTCAGGTGTCATAGGGGCGGAGAATGGAAATTCTCCCGTAGCGTTGAATGCGCGTACTGCATTACGTAAAGCAAAATAAGCGCCAATGCCATACATCAACGGCGGTTCCCCAACGGCCTTCGACCGGAAGATGGCCAGGTTGTCGTGCGGCGTTTGCAGAAAATCGACAGCTATTTCTTTCGGCACTGAATAAATATCAGGCACTTTATAGGTAGAAAGCGCATTGGAGCGCAGTTTCCCTTTGTCGTCATACACCACTTCTTCCATGGTCATCCACCCAATGCCCTGTACAATGCCGCCTTCTATTTGTCCCAGGTCCACCGCCATATTCATACTGGCGCCAAAATCATGCACCACTTTTACGGTGTCAACAGTATAGGTGCCACGGATACAATCAACCGTTACGCCAACAATGGCGGTGCCATAAACGTGATAGGCGAAGGGATGGCCTTTTTCTTTGGTGGCATCGAAATGAATTTCGGGTGTGGCGTAATGCGCATGCTCCGATAAGCCAATGCGTTTTATATGGGCGGCCATTACCAGCGATTTCCAGTCGCGATCGGTTCTTTCTCCATTTACCCAAACGTATTCATCTTTCAAGGTAATCGCAGCTACGTCTACACTCAGTTCTTCCGCTATCATTTTCTTCAATCTGCCGGCAATGGCGTTGCAGGCCATCAGGGTAGCCTTGCCATTAAGATCGGCGGTGGCGCTGGCTGCAGAAGGAGAGGTGTTGGCGATCTTAAATGTATTGGTAGTATGGATCTTTATTTTATCGGGTTGAATGGAAAACACCTGTGCGGCTACCTGCAGGATCTTTGTATTCACACCCTGGCCCATTTCAACGGCGCCGGTAGTGATGCCCACACTTCCATCTGTATACACATGCACCAGCGACCGCGCCTGGTTCATCAGGGTTTTTGTAAATGAGATACCAAAACAAATGGGCATACAGGCCAGGCCTTTTTTATGCCATTTATTGGAAGCGTTGAAAGCTTCCGCTTCTTTACGCATTGCTGGGAGGTCATATATTTCGTTGGCTTTATGCCAGCATTCGGGCGCTTCGCTTTGCGCTTTTTGTCCGTAAGGAAATTCATCGCCTGTTTGCAGCAGGTTTTTTTCCTGTATAACGGAAGCGGGTATTCCCAGCGCTTCAGCGGCTTTGGTAATAGCTGCTTCTATCATGAACATCCCCTGCGGACCGCCGAAACCGCGGAAGGCTGTATTGGGCGGTAAATGCGTTCTGCAACTGTAAGCGGTGGCTTTTACATTGGGAATTAAATAAGAATTGGTGCAATGAAATAATGTGCGTTCCATAACGGCCGGCGACAGATCGGCCGCAGCGCCGGCATTTTGGTAGAACGTTACTTCGTATGCCATTATCTTCAGCTCATCGTTCAACCCAATTTTGAAATCGGCTGAATAAGGATGGCGTTTACCCGTCATGGCTATATCTTCCATGCGGTGTAAGGAGTATTTCACCGGCCGTTTCAAATGATGGGCAGCCAGTGCACATAGGGCGGCCCAGGTATTTGCCTGGTCTTCCTTACCGCCAAAACCGCCGCCGAGCCGGTTTACTTCCACCTCAACCAAATGCATGGGCAGTCCCAGTACCCGGCTTACAGCCCGTTGCACCGCTGTAGGGCCCTGGGTGGAAGAATATATTTTTATGTGGTTATGCTCCTGTGGAACGGCATAGGCCCCCTGCGTTTCAATGTACAGATGCTCCTGGCCGTTGGTATCGGCCCGGCCCCCGAATACATGCGTGCATTGCGACCAGCTATCCGTTGTATTACCCAGTTGAAAAGTGCGCGGCGGAATAATGAGCTCTCCCTGTGCCTGCGCCTCGCGTGGGTCGGTGATGATGGGTAAGGGCTCAATAGTTACGTTAATTTTTTTCACGGCAGCCCGGGCAGCATCTACAGAATCGGCAACGACAAAAGCGACGGGCATACCACAGAAATGTACCTGATCACCGGCCAGCAATGGTTCATCGGGAACAATACCGCCGATCTGGTTCTCGCCGGTAATATCTTTACAGGTGAATATGCGCACCACACCGGGAAGCGCTTCCGCTTCGCTGGTATCGAGCGCGCTGATTACCCCATGCGCAACCGGTGAGCCAAACGAGGCGCCAAACAGGGTGCCACGGATCAGGGGAAGATCATCGAGGTAAACCGATTCGCCCCGCAGGTGTGTATATGCATCTATATTTTTCATAACGCTTAATGCTGAACGCTGAACGCGAAACGCAAAATGCTAACGCACAGCATTCATTGGTAATGTTAAAAAATGAGCTTTGATCAACTGGCTTAACAGCAATCGTTTATAGTCAGCCGTTCCCCGCGCATCGCTGATAGGGGAAATGTCTGTTTGCGCAATGGCGATGGCTTCTGCTATCGTTGAGTCGTTTACTGTTTTTCCTTTGAGCAAATCATTTGTTCTGTCGAGCAATTTGGGAATGGGCGCAACGCCCCCGGCCGAAATGCGTATATCCTGTATGGTATCGCCCTGCATGGTTATACAAATAGCTGAATTCACACTGGCGATATCGAGGTTGGTGCGTTTGCTTACTTTTTCAAAATGAAAAAAAGTATCAGCGCCGGGCAACTCAAATGAAATTGATTCCAGTTGTTCGCCGGCTTGTTTATCGAGTGTTTTATATCCTTTGTACAATTGCCTTAACGGAAGTTCGCGTTTTTGTTCGCCATTACTGAATAGCAGTGTGGCATCGAGCGCCAATAGGAAAATAGTGAGGTCGCCGATAGGGGAGGCGTTGATGAGGTTGCCGCCCACTGTTGCAATATTCCGGATAGGGGTAGAAGAAACCAGTTTGATATATTCCTGCAACCGCGGAAAATATTGTTGCATTACCGGTGATTCACTCAGTTCGGTTACCGTGGCCGAAGCGCCGATGATACAGCGGTTCCCTTTTTGCGAAATCCCTTTCAGGCGTTCGTCATCGAGCAGGAACCTGATAGCTGCTTCCTGCAGAACCTCGTGTTTTTGCACATACACATCGGTACCGCCGCCTACCCATTCTGTAGCGGTTGATGAATGAAGCTGTCCGTTCACTTCCGTAACCAATGCATATAGCCGCTGTTTGATGCCGGCGAACCATTCGGGTAATATCTTTTTCTCCGAAACAAATAACGTTGGTTCTTCCTGTTGCCGGCCCTGCATCAGTTCCGCTACTTTTGCCGCTGCTCTTTCAATTGATTTATAGCCGGTGCACCGGCAAATGTTTCCGTCTATATGTGCAATGGCGTTTGGTGCCGTGGCGGTTTTGGCGCTTAAACAAAATCCGGCGAGCGAAACCACAAAACCGGGCGTGCAGAATCCGCATTGCGTGGCCGACTCATCATACATGGCCTGCTGAATGGGATTCAGCCCTTCCATATTCAATCCTTCAACGGTGACCACATGTTTGCCATGTACATTGCCCAACGGGGTAAGACAACTGGTAAGCGAACGGTATTGCAGTTCATTATTTTTCAGCTCACCAATAAGCATGGTGCAGGCGCCGCAATCGCCTTCATTACAACCCACCTTGGTGCCCATTAAATGTTGGTGATACCGCACAAAATCGAGCAGCACCATACCGGGCGGCAGGCCGGTAGCAATATTTTTATTATTGAGAATGAATTTGATCAAAGGCTAAACGGTTTCTTTAAAGTTAACGAAAACCGGGCAAAGCGTAAGGGGGCGCCCGATGCGACCTTAATGGTACCTCATTGTTACCTCGGGGCCCGGGGACCTATTGAGGTGGTTTCGAGGAGGCAAAGAGAACCCAATGAGGAGAAACCGAGGTTGGGGAGTAATTCATCACATTATAATCCTGCATTCATCACACCGTTTTCCTCCCTTCGTCACACCAGGAAATACATTTCCGGGGAGAAATGGCTGTTCGTCACACCGGTTTGCGAAGCCCGTCACATCAGGAGGAGGACGCCGTCACATATTTGAAAAAACAGCCGGGGGGTGTTGTAAATTTACTGAACATTGGCGCCATTGTTAACAGGTCTTTGACATAGTTGATTCACAGGTATGCACAGCGACAGCGCCGGCTATTTCAGCAATTTCAGATCGGGCTGTGCATACTTGTATACTTTGAAGTACAGGGTGGTCTTTGTTTGATAAACACCTTCTATTTTCGAAATATCATTAACGAATTGCACCAGGTGATCGTTGTCGCGGCACATTACATCCACTTCGAGGTCATAATCGCCCGATGTCATGGCCAGAAAACTCACCTCGGGGCGTTTGCTTATCTTTTGCGCAACCTTTTCCTTAAAAGTGGCCGGCCTTACAAAAACAGCAATATGTGCATAGGCGCGAAAACCAACTTTATCGGGGTTCACCCGGCCAATGATATTAATAGTGCCTTCTTCGATCAACTTGTTCACCCGGGTTCGAATGGTGCCTATGGATACATTTAATTTTTCTGCAATAACGGTAAACGACATCCGTCCGTCCTGCTGCAGGCACGACAAAATTGCAAAATCCAGATCGTCAAGTGGGAAACCGTTTTTCTCCATACAATACAAAGATGCTACAAAAATAAAAATACTGTTCAATTTTTGGTATAGTACTAAATTAATTTTAATTTACTATCCTTATTTCTGCAAATTATGTAGTTTTAAAAACACCTGCTCATGAAGTACGCGCCTGTTCAAAATTTCATCAATGGACAATTTGTGGATGCGTCAACAGACCAGACACTGCCCGTTATATCACCACTCGATGGTGCGGTACTGTCTGCGGTTCCCATGTCTTCTCCCAAAGACCTGGATGCTGCGGTGCGGTCGGCGAAGATCGCTTTTCACAACTGGGCGCATACACCCATAAAAGAGAGGGTGCAGGTGTTGTTCCGCTACCGGCATTTGCTTGAGAAAAATCTGCAGGAACTGGCAGCGCTGGTGAGTGAAGAGAACGGAAAGACCATGGGGGAGGCGGTGGCCGAACTTGAAAAATGCATAGAGCTCACCGAATTTGCCACCTCGCTTCCACAACTGGTTACCGGCGAAGTGCTGGAAGTAAGCAAGGGTGTTGAATGCCGCACCGAACATGTTCCGCTGGGGGTGGTGGCCTCCATAGTTCCATTCAACTTCCCCAGCATGGTGCCTAACTGGACCATCCCCAATGCCATTGCCCTCGGCAATTGTATGATCATAAAACCTTCCGAAAAAGTGCCGCTGAGTGTGGGCCGCCTGGCGTTGTTATTAAAAGAAGCCGGTTTGCCCGATGGGGTTTTCAATGTAGTGAATGGCGACAGCGCCATCGTGAATGCCATTTGCGATCACCCGGGTATTGCAGCCGTATCGTTTGTGGGCAGCACCAAAGTAGCGCGGATCGTTTATCAGCGGGCTACCCATCATTATAAAAGATGTCTGGCCCTCGGCGGCGCCAAGAACCACCTGCTGGTTTTGCCCGACGCCAAAGCCGACATGACCGCACAAAACGTGGCGGCCTCCATGAGCGGCTGCGCCGGACAACGCTGTATGGCCGCTTCGGCTATGGTAGCCGTTGGTAATGTAGATCACATCATTCAAAAGATCTGTGAAGAAGCAAAAAAGATAGTGCCGGGACAAAACCTCGGCGCAGTGATCAGTAAAGAAAGCAAAGAACGTATTGAACATTATATTACCGAAGCAGAAGCGCAGGGCGCAAAGATCCTGGTTGATGGCAGGCATACTACCGTGGCCGGTAAAGAGCAGGGAACATATGTTGGCCCTACCGTTATCGATTATGTGAAACCCGAGATGGCGGTGGCGAAAGAAGAGATCT
>CBIHPC010000287.1:0-7703 GCA_966211305.1 uncultured Niastella sp. | reverse complement strand
ATAATATTTACTTGGAAGGCGTGTTTTGTACAGGGGCTGATATTCTTATCGGCCCATTTTTTTTATGTTCAACTGTATCCGCCTATTTTCAAACGCCGTTTAAATATTATATTCGCTATATATAACCGCTTACCCTGCCCTCCATTCCCGTAATTGAGTTTTTCTATTCCTATACCATTTACTAAAACAAAAATTAACCATGAGCAATTCAGCTTTTCAATTTGCTTCGCCCGAAACTTTAACGAAGCTAGCCAGTATTAAACCTTATGTGCTTGTTGTTTTAACCAAAGGGGAAAATTATGGTTTAAGCGATACGCCGCGGATCATTCAAAGCGAACACCTGCCTTATATCTTTGAACAGCGGCGCGACAATCAGATGGTGTTAACGATGCCCGTTATGGACAACAGCACGAACCTGGCAGCCGTAGCTATTTACAATACCACCGATAAAAATGAAGTAAAACATTTGATGGATAAAGACCCCGCTATCATGGCCGGCGTATTCAACTATGAAATTGTGACCGGCATAGGTTTACCGGGCGATAAACTGCCTTAATTGATTATGACCTAAAAGCAAAATCCCGTTCCATTTAACCGGAACGGGATCTTTTGCCTTGTTGCCTATATCCTGATTTTCCTAAATGACATAAAAAAAAACCGGAGGATATTGCAGGTACGGGTATGACCCGGTTACAATAATCCACCGGTTAAACGAAAACGGAACGAACTTTTATCACAAATTGATTGCAAAGGTTCTTTGGATCCAGCCAGTGGTAAAGCCCACTACAACCAGTAAAACAACTATAAGTAAAAAGATCGCCCATACGGGTATACCC
Organism: uncultured Niastella sp.; assembly: GCA_966211305.1. GTDB lineage: Bacteria > Bacteroidota > Bacteroidia > Chitinophagales > Chitinophagaceae > Niastella. The sequence goes on along the minus strand of CBIHPC010000287.1, from coordinate 6,867 downwards.
CGGCGATGCACAGCTGTACGTTTTGTACCATCAACAGTTCTTGTACCGTTGCTATATTCAGGAGCCATTTCATTTTCTTTTACCACTCTTGCCTTTATAACATATCCGGCGTACCGGCTACTGAATGCATCAACTTCTACCTGATTCCTTACCATTTGTTCTGCCACAAACAATTCTCCGTTGGCTGAAGGTTGATAAGCCTGTATCACCACCGGAAATTCTCTATCGTTTATTACCATAACAAACTATTTTGTTTACATACATATTATTGCAAAACCGTTGCCATGGACGCCTCGCAGGTTATTGATTGAATATTAAGCAAATCAATTGGTGAGGAATAATTTACTCATAGCACTGGTTTACTTTATGCAGTTGCGAGCTTCTTTTTTTTCGGCGTCCCTTTTCTGCCGGCCTTTACCGGCCGCAAGTACATGCTGGTGCGCCAGGATATGCCAGTGGTATTCAGTTCCAACCGGTACGCCGGAACCTTCCGGCGCCCTGCCTGCCCTGCGTTTGGTTACGGCATAGCTGATGGTCCATAGATCGGGGTAAACTTTGTTTCCTTCCATTCGCCTTTGTCGTAATACCATTTATGGCTACGGCCGATATTCATACCTGTATACACCTGTCCTTCAAATTCCTTGAACGGGTTATACGTTTTTGAAAGATGTTTATCTGCTTCCTTCCGGATCCGCTTCTTCGATTTGCCGTTTGATGTTGCCATACAAAACTGTTTTAATTACGTATGCAAAAAATGCCACGGGTAATCGCTTCTATAAACAGGATATTTCTGTAGATATTTTTTCGCAGCAGTTGACACAATTACCGATCATTTCTTACGGCTGAATGGGCTTTACAGCGGCCAGCGAACGGGTTGGCGCTCTTTCATGGAGCGATACAGTGCTGTGAACAGTTCAACCGTTTTTCTGCCTTCCTTTGCCGTTACCAGCGGTTCGCGGTTTTCGGCTACGGCCAATATGAAGTCGCGGTTCTGCTGGCGCACATAATGTTCAACAGCATCTGTTGCATTGAACTCGGCGGTATCAGCGGCGCGCCATGCTTCCAGTTGTTGTTCATCGCCGGGCACCGTCCAGATATCGTTTGTAGGCGCTTCGAGAATTGCCGATTGTCCCGGCAAAAACATGGAACCGCCGTCGGTTTGTACCCCGGCCGATGCGCCATTGGAGCCATGGATATGCACTTTGCCATAGATCCCCGGCTTTTGAGCATTGCTTACCACTATATTGGCCACCGCGCCATTCTTAAAACGAATGATAGCAGTTGCCGTATCTTCTACTTCTATATACGGGTGATTGATGTTTTGCCAAACGCCATACAGTTCTTCCATTTCACTGCCCATATACCATTGCAGCAGATCGAGCTGATGCGGTGCCTGGTTCACCAGTACACCTCCCCCCTCTTTCTCCCAGCTACCGCGCCAGGGATCGCTTTTATAATATTTTTCATCGCGCCAGCCATACATCACTACCGTTCCCAACATGGGGGTTCCCAGTTTGCCGGCATCGATGGCCTGCTTTATCCGCCGGCATGCGGGATAGAAACGGCGCTGGCTGATCATGCCCAATTGTTTATTGTACTGCGCAGCCGTTTCTATCATGGCATCACAATCTTCAAGCGAAACGGCCAGGGGCTTTTCGGTTAACACATGCGCCCCGTTTTGCAGGGCAACAACGGCCGCCCCGCGGTGGGCCGGGTGCGGGGTACATATAACTACAACCTGTATCCGCTCCCGTTGGATCATTTCAGCAATATCACTATAGGCCTTTACGCCAAAGCGGGCTGCAGTAGCGGCCGCTTTTTCTGCATTGCGGCTCTGCACCGCTACCAGTTCCGTTTCTTCAATATTCTTTAACGCCTGCGCATGTACCTGCGCCATTTTGCCACAACCTATTATTGCTGATTTCAGCTTTTGCATGTGATGATGTTTAGTATTTAGTTTCTGACATCTTCCTTTTTTAGGAGCCGAAGTAAGAGGTATGAAATAAGTTGACGAGTTAACGAGTTGACAAGGTTGCACCAAAAGGTCAGTATCATCAGGCTAAGCAATCATTGAGAATGTTGAAAAATTAAACACTTCTTACCTCCTACTTCCTAACCTTACCCAGCTTAAGGAATATTGGAAAATAAAATTCTTTTGCTGTATCATCCCGCCACACCTTTTCAATTTCAACTTCCAGCGCATTCACGGGATTGTATTGATTCGCTTTTATAAAATGCTGTACGCTCGACCAGGTATTGAAATAACCAGCCAGGTGCTGCCGGTTCCACTGAACGCTTATGCGGAATTCTTTTTCCGGCAATGGTTCATAAGGGAACGGAACGGTCGTGTAGTGCTCGTCGATATACCGGCGTTCTTTATCCCAATATGCGCCTACTGTTTCGCGGTAAAACGTATTGATGAGGGCATTGACCGCTTCGTCTTCACATACTACCAGACCATACCCCCAAATAGCTATGATGGCGCCGGGCCTGGCCACGCGTTTCACTTCTTTACCAAAGTCATCAAATTTGAACCAGTGGTAAGCCTGGGCTACAGTTATGCAATCAAAGCTGTTATCGGCAAAGGGAGTTTGTTCTGCGGTTGTTATTGAGTAAGTGATCTTTTCATGCGGTTGCGCCTGCTGCAACTGTTTTTCGCTGAGATCGGTAGCAAACACTTTTTCAAAGTATTGGGCCAGCTCAACGGCTGCCTGCCCGTTCCCCGTGGCGCAATCCCAGGCCTGCTGCCTGTTTGTTACCTGCTGCAGCAGATACTCATATAACCCGTGCGGATAGCGCGGGCGGTATTGTGCATAGAGTGAAGCCTGGTTACTGAAAAGATCTTTTGCCATAGCCTTACACTATTTTTTTCAACTGTGCAATGGTGTCTTTGGGATCTTTTGATTTGAATACGGTATTACCGGCCACCAGCACATGCGCTCCTGCTTTAATGATATCGGGTGCATTTTGCAGGGTTACGCCGCCATCGATCTCTATTTTGGTAGCAAGCCCTTTTTCATCGATCATGCGGCGCAGGGTGGCAATTTTATTTAGCGTATTGGGAATGAATTTCTGTCCGCCAAAACCCGGGTTAACGCTCATGATCAACACTACATCTATATCGTGCAATACTTCTTTCAATGCTTCCACCGGCGTATGGGGGTTCAATGCCACACCGGCCTGCATGCCCAGCGATTTGATCTGCTCTATATTTCTGTGTAAATGGGTGCAGGCTTCGAGGTGCACGGTTAAAATATCGGCACCGGCTTTTTTAAAGTCTTCCACATATTTTTCCGGTTCAACGATCATCAGGTGCACATCACATACTTTGGGCGTTGCTTTACGTATGAAGTCGATGATCATAGGGCCAAACGTGATGTTGGGCACAAAGCGGCCGTCCATTACATCGAGGTGAACCCAGTCGGCCTGGCTTTCATTGACCATTTTACAATCCGATTCCAGGGAGAGAAAGTTAGCTGATAAAAATGATGGTGCTACTATTGCCATGATATGTTAATGTGATAATGTGATAATGAGATCCAGTCAGTACCAGTTAAATCGTCAACTTGTTAACCCGTCAACTATTTCTCCACTCTCCTGATCCCTTCCCGCGCTTCTTCAAATCGTTTATCGATGGCCAGCGCCCGTTTATAATTTACAAGGGCCAGGTCCTTTTTACCCTGCTCCTCATAACAACGCGCCATCCAATACCATGCATCGGGATTCGTGTTTGCCACCGTGGCGGCCATGGTGAACACTTTCAATGCACTGTCAATCTTCTTCAGGTCGTGAAATATGATACCTTTTTCAATATAGGCGTCGGCAAATTTCCAGTCGCGACTGATGCATTCATTGAACAACTGCATGGCCTTTTGGTATTGTTTGGTATCTGAGTAGTAGCTGCCTTTGAGGTACAGCACATCATTGATGATACCGGAAGTGTCTTTGCGAATAAGATCATCGCAGATGGTAATTACTTTAGGATTTAAGGTAGCGGCATATAAACTGGCCAGAGCAAGGCCGTTGTAGTTGAGGGGTTGTACTTTGTAGCTTTTTTCCATCGCCTGAATAGCAGCCGGGGTATCATTCAACTGCGCCAGCAACACCCCTTTTTCATACCACACTTCAAAGTTCATGGAGTCCTGCTGCGCCCACTCATCATATTGGGCCATTGCTTTATTGGATTCGCCTATTTGTGTATAGATCTCGCCGAGGCGGCGGTGCAGATCGGGATTGGCAGGCCATTTGGCCAGACTTTCTTTCAATAGCCTGATGGCTTCTTCGGGTCTGTTCACCAGCATCAGGTTCGAAACATATTTCAGGGCAACAAACTCATCAGGATTTATTTCCCATGCTTTTTTGTAATCGGCCATGGCCAGTTCATGCAGATTGTTCTGCGAAAGCAGGATGCCACGCTGCAGGTACAGCTCCTGGTTTTGAGGAAATTGTTTTATACTATCAGTGAGGCCGGCATAAGGCGGTGCGTTCAGGATCTTTTCGGCCGAAACCTTGTCATTTTTCCCCGAAGTACAACTGCCTAACCAACATAACAGAGCAACCAGTAAAGCCGGTATAGAGACGCATTTTTTCATCAGTGTAATATATTTTTTCAAAGGCGCGGCACCGCACGCGGTGTACCATTGCATCGGCATATGATGAATATTAAAAATACCTGCACCTATGCACGATCCTGGGCAAAACTAACCGATTTTTATAAAGTACTTATGACAATATTCTGACATGCAAACTATTTAACAAAATTATCTTCATTTTATCAGGCGCGCATTACCAGTTTTATAACACATTGCGCGCCCGTAAAACCCGTTGTATATGAAGAAATGGCTATTAATACCGTTGCTGGCCGGTATAACCGGCATCGCCGTTACGGCGTTTGATCATATGCCTTTGCCGCCTGCGGTTACATCGCAAGGAGCCGATACGCTCCTGTACCCCGAAGAAAAACATTTTAAGAATGTTCAACAATTGACGTTCGGCGGCGATAATGCCGAGGCTTATTTCAGTTATGATGGAAAATGGCTCGTATTTCAACGCACCAGCGCCAAAGACGGCATTCCCTGCGATCAGATCTTTGCAGGAAAGATCCCTGCACCCGGCGCTCCTTTTGAATATAAAATGATAAGCACCGGTAAAGGAAGAACCACCTGCGGTTTCTTTACAAAAGATGGCAAGCATATCATTTACGCATCAACTCATTTGGGCGGCGATAGTTGTCCACCATTGCCCGACCGCTCCAAATACGGTAATAAGTACATCTGGCCTTTGTACAGCAGTTACGATATTTTCATGGCCGACCTTGATGGAAAGATCGTTAAACAACTTACCAGCAGCAAAGGGTATGATGCCGAAGCAACGCTGTCGCCCGATGGAAAAAAGATGATCTATACAAGTGTAAAAGACGGCGATATTGAACTGTACATAATGGACCTGCAAACCGGTAAGGAAAAAAGGATCACACATACCCCGGGTTACGATGGCGGCGCATGGTTCAGTCCCGATGGTAAAAAGATCATCTGGCGCGCTTCACGCCCGCAAACACCCGAAGCATTACAATCGTACAAAGAATTACTGGCCGAAAACCTGGTAGCGCCTACCCAAATGGAAGTGTTTATTGCCGATGCCGATGGCAATAACGCCCAACAGATCACCAGACTGGGACAAGCCAACTGGGCGCCGGCTTTTATGCCCGATAGCAAACGCATCATCTTCGCTTCGAACCATGAATACAAAAGAGGTTTTCCGTTCAACCTGTATACGATGAACGGAGATGGCAGCAACCTGCAAAAGGTAAGCCGTGATAAAGGTTTTGATGCGTTTCCCATGTTCAGCCCCAATGGCAAAAAGATCGTTTTCTGCAGCAACCGCAACAATGGCGGAACACGCGACACCAATATATTCCTTGCAGACTGGGCTGAAGAATGACGCAGAAGGTGTGCCACGCTTCATTTTCCTTGTAATGTGTAAATGTGGCACACCTTTGCACCAGCTCTCAGGAATCAAATTTGAGATTTCCGGTTGCCACCATTAGCTTTGCGCCAAATCTCCGCATTATGAATTTTTTAGTTTTACTACATAGCTATTTAAGGTGGATACTGTTGATACTGTTGCTGGCTTCTGTCTTCAAAGCCCTTTCGGGTATGAATGGTAAAAAGGCATTGACGGCAGGCGACAAAAAAATATGGCTGTTCACCATGATCACAGCGCACACTACCTTATTGATCGGTTTGATTCTTTTGTTTGTTGGAAGAATTGGTTTTACCAATATACCTGAAGGTGTGAGCGTAATGAAAGATGCCACTTACCGCTTTTACCTGGTAGAACATCCGTTGATGATGCTCATTGCGATTGTATTCATCACTATTGGCAGAGGACAGGCAAAAAAATCGATCCCCGATGCTGTCAAGTATAAAAAAGCGTTCTGGTTCTTCGTACTTGCCCTGATACTCATTCTGGCAGCTATTCCCTGGCCCGCACGCGAGATCGGCCGCCCGCTGTTCCCCAGCCTGTAATGAAGAATATACAATTCTTGTAATATAACTGAATGCCATTCGCTGTTGCGGATGGCATTTTTCTACTTTATAACGGGCTTGCTAACGCGGATTTAGCTATGTGCACAGTAAAAAATAACCGGTTCTAAACCAACCGGTTCTAATTCATTTCTAATCAGAAAGCCTTCTATCTGCCTCATTTCAATTCAATTACACCGTGCTCCTGGATATGTAACAAAATGAATTACAACACAATAATAGAATTGTGCGGGCGTTTTTGGATGCGGTGAAAACGACCTCCGGCAGGCCGGAGCAGGACACTACAGGACATACGTTTGACTTAAACACGATACGTTTGTGC
>CBIHPC010000286.1:0-7710 GCA_966211305.1 uncultured Niastella sp. | reverse complement strand
GTACTGAAAAAGTTTTGAAACTTACAAACGTTTATGCTAAAAAGTGAGGTTAGCATTTTTTTAGCATCGCTGTAACCTGCTACCGGGGCGCATTTCAACGCGCACACTCATTAGTGTTTATTTCATATTTGCTGAATATCAAAGTTTTTACCCATCATGGAAATAAAAAAGCGGGCTTCCCTTCAACAGGAAGCCCGCCATTATAATAATTACATTTTCTATTCAGGTTGCCCGCCGCAAAAAACCGCAACGTAAAAAATAAAGAGCGGCACCGAGAACAAACCGGCTCTTACCAGTCGCTCACGCAACAATCTGATGGCGTTGATACGATGCTGGGTAACCGCTACCGGGGTAAGTTTCATTTGTTTTGCCGCATCGGGAATCGTGAGCCTGTTGCAAAAGATGGTTTTGAAAACCGTTTGCTCCGGCTCGGGCAGTTCGTCAACTGTTTTGGTGATCTTACAAATCGCCTCTGCGCGTTGGGCGCCGTCCTCAAAACGGGCGGTAGCAATAAGCGATTGTTCTTCCCGGTCAGCTTCGCTGCCGGCACCGGGTGCAGGCCCGGGTTCTTTTTCCGACCTGAGGTATGCAAAACAAATGTTCCGAACCGTTATATACAAAAATGCCTTTATGTCGGGCAGCTTGTCGAACCGGTGGCGCATCTGGAATAATTTGATGAACGTTTCCTGCGCTATGTGATGCGCTTCCGCTTTGTTCAGGGTCAGTTGCGTACCAAAATCAACCAGTGCAGGATAATACTCATCGTACATTTCTTTTACAGCAGTGAAATGGCCGCGTTGAAATTCATCAACGACCTGTTGGTTACGGGGCGATAGGGTCATGGGCATAGTTAATGATTGAAAAGAAAAAATTAGCCGGATAAAGCTTTCGCCAGACAGATGAGCTCGCAGATTACGTTAGAATGGATAAGGCAGGATGAGGATGGCATATAAATATAAGACTTTGATGTATTTCTCAGCAGGAATTCCCGTCAAAAATCGTAAATTTCTTTATTAACATCGGCAATCGTCAATCGTGAATGGCCTCGCGAAACGGCAAACGTGAAACGTGAAAGTGCTCGCGAAACCCGGGATTTGTTTACGACCTTGCGCCGCCCGGATTTCGAGCCGTTTCCCGATTACCGATGAAGGCCGCGCTGAGGTTTGCCGTTTCACGTTTCACGTTTGCCGATTCCCCTCATGGCATCATTGTTGAATCATTAGTCACAATAAACAACTTACATATGTATACTGGTTTGCTTAAAGCCCCGGAAGAGGGAGTTTGCCATTTGTTTTATTACTGCTGCATGAAAGACGGTGCGTTCAGGGAATCGGAATTGAATACTATTTCCGACAAACTGGTATCGATCGATCTGCACAAAAAACTCAATTTCAAAGATGAAATGCAGAAGTACAAATCGTATGTGAATGGGATCACCGATGAAGACATTTACCTGAAGTACCTCATCAGTATTATTAAACCGGTTCGTCCACTGGCCCTGTTCTCCTGGTGTGTTGAACTCTGTGCCGCCGACGGTGATGTAAGTATTGAAGAAGACCGGCTCCTCACCCGCATTTCCAGTTTACTTGATATTGGCGATACCGAGCAGGAGTTGATGAAAAGGCTGATGGTGCAGCGGAAGCAGGTTGGAAATGAGAAAAAGTTTTAAGTTGTAAGTTTTAAGTAGTAAGTAGTACGTGTTAAGTTTAAGTACCTGGTTCCCGCCCGAACGAAGTTGAGTCGGGTGGGCATTCACCATTGACCCAAAAAAAGCCGGATGCCCATCAAGGCACCCGGCGTGCTACCACATCTCTATTCTTCCATGCGTTATTTTTGAATTGACATCATTTCAAAAATCCAGTATTTTGTCAATTGCACATATTCAAACATCCCAAAAACTGCTGTTTGTTAATAACATTAACAAAACTGTGCCACTGGTTTATAAGGTCAATTAACATATGTAACAATATGATCTGTAGTTTATTTTCTACGTTTCTCACCACCCCACCCCATAATCTTCTCCATGGTTGCTTGAGCCGCCCCAGAATGTTCCGTGTTTGCGATCGAAATAGATAGCATTAACCGGACCGCTTGTACGATCTTCAAACGTTAATTTATATCCCATTTTTATCAGTTCGCGGCGCGTCCACTCCGGCGTATTGCTGTTCAGTAATATCGATCCCGGTTTTGGTTTGCGGTCTTCCCCGCCCAATGACAGGTACAGCTGATACGTATTTACATTCGGCGCTTCCACCGCTTCCTGTACCGTCATCCCAAACTCCGTCATATTTAAAAAGAACTGCAACAGGTTCTGGTCCTGTGTATCACCACCCTGAACCGCAAACGATAAAAACGGTTTACCATCTTTCAGCGCCAGTGTAGGTGTTAACGTTACCCGCGGGCGTTTACCGGGTTCTACCACATTGAACGGATTGAAAACCGAATCCAGTACAAAACTCTGCATACGCTGGCTCATGCCGATACCGGTTTTGCCGGCAATACAGGCGGGCAGCCAGCCGCCGCTGGGTGTAACACTTACAACCCAACCAGCCGAGTCGGCCGCCTCAACCGATGTAGTTCCCCGCCATAGCTGCTCGAGGTATTTTTCATCGACGGGCGCAACAGCCAGGGGTTTATCGCCACTCCACTTTTGCAGGTAATTATTATATGGATTTGATCTCCCTTCAAACGGATAGGGATCGCCCGGAACGGCCGGTGATAAATTTTTAGCGGGATCGATGAGTTTCGCCCGCTCCTTTGCGTATTCTTTCGACAACAAACCTTTCATCGGCTCGTGGGGCGCATAATACGGATCGCCATAATAAAAATCACGGTCGGCAAACGCAAGGTGCATGGCCTGGGTAAGGGTATGTATATACCGCGATGAATTAAAGCCCATGTTCTTCAGATCGAAATTCTCAAGAATGGCCAACGCCTGTAACATCACCGGCCCCTGTGTCCATTGCGACAATTTATAAACTTCAACCCCTTTATAATTTACGCTCACCGGTTCTTCGATCTGCACTTTCCATGTTGCGAGGTCGGCTTCGGTGATCAGTCCGCCCTGCTCCTTACAACCGCGTACAAATTCTTTGGCGATATCGCCGGTATAGAACCGGGCGTTCGCGGCATAAATGGCTTCCTTCCGGCTGCTGCCTTTTTTCAACGCCTGTTGTTCGGCTTCCACCATTTTGCGCAGGGTTTCGAGCAGGTCGTTTTGTTTGAAGATCTCCCCCGCCTCGGGCGCTTCGCGCTGCTCGCCGGCATGTGGCAGGAACACGGCCTTTGAGTACGGCCATTGCTTTATTTTGTCCTTGCCGCGTTCCATACTATTGGCGGTTTGGGCCTCTATAGGGTAACCGGCCGCCATTTGCATGGCCGGGGCCAGTACTTCTTTCAAACTCATGGTACCGTATTCAGCCAGCATGGTACAAATACCGCCGGGTGTGCCGGGCGTTACCGCAGCGAGCGGACCGTACTCGGGCGGATAATGCATGCCTTTATTTTTAAAAAAGGCGGCGGTTGCGCCGGTGGGGGCCACGCCAAGGGCGTTGATGCCAATTACTTTTTTTGTATGCGGATTATAAATAAGGGCCTGCGTTTCACCACCCCAGCTAAGCACATCCCACATGGTGCAGGTGGCGGCGATCATGGCGCAGGCGGCGTCGACCGCATTTCCCCCTTTTTGAAAAATGGCGGCGCCGGCGGTGGCAGCCAGCGGCTTGCCGGTAATGGCCATCCAGTTCTTACCATGGAGCGGCGGTTTTTGGGTTAACTGCGCCTGTGCGGGAAAGAAATAATACAGGACACTGCAGTACAGCAGGAAGAATCTTCTCATGATGATGTGTTTTGTTAGCTAAAGATAATTCAGAGTTCATAGTTCTCAGTTCATAGTAGTGATATAAACCATTGCGGTTTTCCTGAAAAGCAGCGGAAACAACCATTGTTTTTGGGAGAAATGATATGAATATAGTTAGTGTAGTAATGGTATTAATTCTAATTGTGGCAGAACCAGTTAGCGCAGTTCCCGCACCGACAGAAATCAGCCGGAATCTGTTAGCGCATGGTTCGCGCCGACAAAAAATGTTGAAAATCTGTTAGCGCAATACCAAAATCTGTCAGCGCGGTGTTCGCGCTGACAGAAAACAAGCGAAATCTGTTGGCGCGGTGAGCGCGCTGACAGAAATTAGCCAAAATCTGTTGGCGCGGTGTTCACGCTGACAGAAAACGGGCGAAATCTGTTGGCGCGGTGTTCGCGCTGACAAAAAATGCAATGATTCTAACAGAAATAAGCCGGTTAAAAACAAAACCGTCCCGGCGCAAACGGAAAATAATACCGGTTTTAGCCAAACGCACCAGGGACAAACAGAAATTGATGTACGATAAATTACCATTGGGTCTGTTCAAACAGGTGGCAGTGTAGAACAAATTCTACACAACCCCTTCAAACAACGTTTCTCCTTCAATACCGTAATCAACTGATTTAGTTCAACTAATAAACAGGTTACGGCAAATGCATCCGGAACCGGTGTTGGAAGACGGCGCCGGGTAGTGGTACGAAATTATATTACCAATTGATCATGAAACACATCTTCTATCTGTTGATGGGGACCGTACTTTTAGCAGGTTGCCTGAATAACAGTGACAATACAAATGAAAGAAGCGATGCCGGCGGCAGTTCCGCCAAAAAGAAAATCTCAACACGCGACCGCACCATAACAAAGGCAAATTCGTATTCCGACCTGTTCTTCGACAGCGCCGCGCTGGCCGAATATATCGCCGGCAACCAGGTGCCCGATTCAATCGCCAACCGCATGATCAGCTTTTACAATGCCCGCAATTACCAGTTCGCCTGGTTCAACAGCGATGGATTTACCGAAGAAGCCCAGGCCTTCTGGAACCTGTTCGACCACTACCTCACCTACTCGGGCGACACAACACTGAAAAACAGGCCGCTTGAAAAAAATATGAACCGCATGCTCCCCGATAGTTTTTCGGTAAGCGCCAACGATAAAGGATTTCTTATAACCGAATGGCAGCTTACGCAAAGCCTTATGGGTTATGCGATGAGGAACTTTGAAAAAGGGTACGTAAAGCGTAAGGAACTGGAACGGTTCGTACCGTTTAAAAAAGCCGATCCCATACAACTTGCTGATTCCCTGCTTACAAAAAAGCATAAAGACAATAAATATTTCGAAGATATCAACGCTTCCTACAAAGCGTTGAAAGGTCAGTTGCAAACGTATTACGACATCTATCAAAAAGGCGGCTGGCCGGTGATCCCCGCCATGAAGAAACCATTGAAGAAAGGCGCCTCATCACCTGAGGTTACCCTTATAAAAAGGTATCTCGCCCTCACCGGCGATATGCCGGGGAGCGACACATCGGCTGTATTCAATGACACGCTGGCACAGGGTATAACAAGCATACAACAACGATTTGGAATGAAACCCACCGGCACGCTGAGCAAAGAACTGATCACGGCCATGAATGTGCCCGTGCGCGACCGCATTGAGCAACTGCTCATCAATCTCAGCCGTATGCGCTGGATGCCCTCGCAGCCCAATGGCACGCTCATTCTCGTGAACATTCCCGAGTTTAATTTACATGTGCTGGAAAACGGAAAGAAAGTGTTCGACATGGATGTGGTGGTAGGAAAAGAAGGGCACAACACCATGCAGTTCACCGGTACCATGAACCAGATCGTTTTTGCACCTTACTGGAATATTCCACCGGGCATCGTAACGAAAGAAATAATGCCCGAGATCCAAAAAGATGAACACTACCTTGTAAAAAATGATATGGAAGACCAGGGCGATAAGGATGGCGACGGTATTCACGACATAAGGCAACTGCCTGGTGAAAAAAATGCATTGGGCAAAGTGAAGTTCCTGTTTCCCAATAGTTTTGATATTTACCTGCACGATACACCCGCCAAGAGTTTGTTCAGCAGAAGCAAACGGGCGTTCAGCCATGGATGTATACGACTGGCCAATGCGCAAAAGATGGCGGAGTACCTGTTACGCAATGATCCCGATTGGGATGCCGCCAAAATACAGGAGGCCATGGAAAGCAATGAGCAAAAGGTAGTAAAGCTGAAAAATAAGGCGGAAGTCTTCATTACCTATTATACTGCCTGGGTTGATGAGGAAGGGCGTTTAAACTTCAGGGATGATGTGTACGGGCATGATAAAAAGATAATGACAAAATTGTTTTAAGTCAGTTTTTGGTTCTTAGTTCTTTATTAGCTGTATTTTGCCTTTGGCTTTCGCCTTGAAGCATTTGGCCTGCAGCCTTAACAGCATTTTGCCTGCGGCTTGCAGCGTATATATCCGCAAGGGGTTCAATATACGCTACAGGCGACACCGGTTAGCGTATGTCAATGCGCAAATGAACTTACCAACTGTTCGTTTGTTTTTTTATTGATCATGCCCTTTGCAAAGGATGAGTAATATTTACATGTTATAAGCATAAATGAAGAGGATCAGGCATTAGTTCTTCTGATTGAGGCATTAATCGTTTTGCGTTGATAGTTTCACTTTAGGTTTTTCTACACCTTTTTATGTAAACCAGGGAAATAGTTTACAGCATTTTGGAGCATATGTATTAGTTGAGGAAGATCAAAAAGTTGTACGCGCAACGTAAAATACAGACGGGAAGCGGTGTTTCACCGTATGCGCGGTGTAAAATTTTATTAAATCATATCTTTTTATAATCGTAGCATGAGAATTGCTTTTAACTTTGTGTTTCACTTGTTACATTTTTTGGACTATGCGAATTGAAGTAAAGAAAAATATACACTTCACCAAGTTGGTGAAAGTGAATGGAAGGTTGAAGGAGTTTAACTTCAGGAAATTGGGCGGCCCTAATGAAGGTCTTTTCACAGTGGATGTTAGCGATGACAGGGGCAACAGGATCCTGTTCCGCATGCAAAAAGAACAAGACATCTGGAAAATTCTGCCACAGCAACTGCCAAACTGGGTTATGGAAAAAGAGAACACTTTCCATGATCTTATTGAAGAAGAGCTGCGCAGTATGTAATAATACCGCTAATTCCCGTCCCCGGTATGTAAGTGCCGGGCGCCACCGGGATTTTTCCTGTCTCCCCCTCAAAGCCTGGTCCCGCCATAGTGCGGGGGCATAAGCTGGATATTGCCGGGCCTTTTCCGGGCTTTAGCCTGGATACAGCGGGTCGGGAAAAACGACAGTATATCAATGTTTTGCCAACGGATTTTCCTGCAGATGGCAGCCTGGTAATGGGCTTCTTCCCTTACTATTTATATGCACCTGTCCAGGCTTACCAATCCATACATTACCGCCGCCTTTATCAACATTTCAACCCTATCAACGTTTAGATCTACCCTACCAGATCAAACAGCCGCCAATTTGCCTGCAACCCGGCAAACCAACACCCACCTCCCCTTTCAACCTTACACTTTTCACCCGTTGTCGCATTATCACATTGGCAAATCAGCACATTATCAAATTGCCCTCCTTTTTCCCCGCTTTTAACAACAATTTTCCACACTACATTTCCCTAATACGCTGAAATTCAATACAGCATACCCGAGGCATCCTTTTTAATTATATAAGCAAAACATTAAGCTATGAAACCGGCAAATAACAGATACAGCGGAAATAAGGAATTGTATAGAAATTCGGAAAATATAGCATTGATCACCTTCGTGGTATTTCTGATAACTACTTTCG
>CBIHPC010000285.1:0-7718 GCA_966211305.1 uncultured Niastella sp. | reverse complement strand
CAAACTAAAAAACCCACCGGAAAACCGGTGGGTGTATATGGTAAGATGTACTTAACGAGTGTTATACGCGGAAGTGAGCAAAAGCTTTATTAGCCTCAGCCATACGGTGCGTGTCTTCTTTCTTTTTGTAAGCGCCGCCTTCACCTTTGCTGGCTGCGATGATCTCGTTTGCCAGTTTTTCCGACATGCTACGACCGTTTCTTTCGCGGCTGTAGCGGATCAACCACTTCATGCTCAGTGAAACTTTTCTATCTGCACGAACTTCGGCAGGGATCTGGAAAGTAGCACCACCAATTCTACGGCTGCGTACTTCTACGGCAGGCGTAACATTGCTGAGGGCCTTTTTCCATATTTCATACCCGTTTTCACCGGTGGTTTTAGACACGCGGTCCAATGCGGTATAGAACAGGTTAAAAGCTGTATTCTTTTTTCCTTCCCACATGAGGTTGTTGATGAACCTTGTCACCATCAAATCATTATACCTGGCATCAGGCGCTAAGGGAATTTTTTTGACTTTTGTCTTCCTCATTTATAAAAATTTGTAGAGCGTCTTACTAATTATTTTTTAGCCTTTTCCTTTTTAGTTCCGTATTTGGAACGGCTTTGTTTACGGTCTTTAACACCCGCAGTATCAAGGCTACCGCGAACGATGTGGTAACGTACACCTGGTAAGTCTTTCACACGACCACCGCGCACCAGCACAATTGAGTGCTCCTGCAGGTTGTGACCTTCACCGGGGATGTAGGCAATCACCTCAACTTTGTTTGTTAAACGTACTTTAGCCACTTTGCGCAAAGCTGAGTTAGGCTTTTTAGGAGTGGTGGTATAAACACGGGTACACACACCACGACGGAAAGGACAGGAGTCTAAAGCTCTTGACTTGCTTTTAGCCTTAATGATTTCTCTTCCTTTTCTTACCAATTGTTGTATAGTAGGCATTCTGAACCTTTTGATTTTGGGACGGCAAAGTTAAGCGGATAAAATTTATAACCAAAAAAATCACGTTCATTTTTCCCGGATAATGTGGATAAACCACCCGGTTTGTGCAAAATAAACAGAAAATGAGGGATTATACCCGCAAAAATCATTCAAAATTGTCAAAAAAAGACCTTCCCCTACACACTCAACATCCACCCGTATTTATCGGGGGCATGACCTTCGCGAATGGCATCGAGGCGGTTTTTGATCTCCGTGGTCACGGTAAATTTTTGCGTGTCGAAACTCATGGCAAAGTCCTTGTACTTCAATTCGCGGATCAGCGAAACGGTGGCGGCGGTACCCGTACCAAACACTTCCCGCAGCTCCCCGGCCTTATAGGCTTCTATCAACATCTCTATCGACACCGGCCTTTCTTCTACCTTAAGCCCCATTTCCTCCAAAATGGTCATTACGCTGTCGCGGGTTACGCCGGCCAGAATGGTGCCCGGCGTAAGATCGGGCGTAACCGCCGTATCCCCAATCACAAAGAATACGTTCATGGTGCCGGCTTCCTGTACATATTTATGTTCATATACATCGGTCCATAACACCTGGTCGAACCCCTGCTTTTTGGCCTGGGCCGTCACGTACATGGCCGAACCGTAGTTGCCGGCCGCCTTGGCCTGCCCTACCCCACCCGGGGCGGCGCGGGTGTACGTTTCCTCTACCTTTATACGCATGGGCATGCTGTAGTAAGGGCCTGTGGGCGCCAGAATGATCATGAACTTATAATTTTCCGAAGCGCGTACACCGATCATTTCGTCTGAAGCGAACATGAACGGGCGAATGTACAGCGAGTGGTCGTGCATGGCGGGGATCCAGCCCTTATCGAGCGCTATCAGCTGCCGCATGCCTTCGATAAAGATATCTTCAGGCACCGCAGGCATTTCCATCCGGGCGGCCGATAAATTGAATCGTTTATAATTGTCATATGGCCTGAAAATAAATGCCTCACCGGCCTCATTCTTATAGGCTTTTATGCCTTCGAAAATGGCTTGTCCGTAATGTATAGCCGCCAGTGAAGGGCTTACCATCAATGGCTGGTAGGGCTTTATTTCAACATTTTTCCATTCACCGTTTATGTAATCCGCTTCCAGCATATGATCGGTAAAAGTTCGGCCAAACGGAATGTCTTTGAGCGTAATTTCAGGCAGCCTGCTACGTTCAACTTTTGTAACAGGGATACTATAAGCTTCAACCATAATCAAGTATTTTTGAGCCGCAAATAAACAAATAAACTTTGGGGCTGTCAAATAAATTACTAACAAGTGTTCGTATAACTATTTGAGCCAGTTTGCCGATATTTGTTTGACTAAGAATATCTTGCACAAAATGAGCTTATCTAATATAAAATTACCGGGTTTTGTAATTGCCGATCTGTACCGGAATACGCTGATACAGCCTTCAGCCGCGGATGGCTACCAGGCGCTTCCCGAAATTGCGGTTGCCGAACCGGAGCCCGTACGGGTTGAACAACAACCTGTTGCCAAAACACCGGCACGGGAACCTGTTGTGCAGGCCAAAGCGCCCGGTGAGGCCGGTCTGCCGCCTTATAAGATCCTCGGGAATAATAAAAAACAGGTCACTGTCGTGGTAAACTGCCCGCAAGACGTTTTTGTTCCTGAAGGCGATCTGCAGTTCCTGACAAAAATGCTCGATGCCTGTAAACTGAACATGGCCGATGTGGCTATCGTAAACCATGCTACGGCCGCGGTAACCATAGAAAGAGTGAAAGCGCAGTTACAGCCTCAATTCCTGTTGTTATTTGGGGTAGAACCGGATGAAATTCACCTGCCGATCAATTTTCCGTCATTCAAGGAACAACCTTATGCCGGAACTACCTATCTGTTAACACCGGCGCTCAGTCAGCTGAACCAGGATACCGATGTGGCAAAAGGATTGAAGAAGAAGTTGTGGGAATGTTTGAAACGGATGTTTTTGTAAAACCGCAGAACGCTGAATGCCAAACGCATTTTATTGGTGTATTTAGCGTTAAGTGTTAAGCTTATTTTGCATGAAATTAATATTCGCAACCAATAACCAACATAAAGTAGAAGAGATACAGGCAGCGATCGGCGATCGGCTTGAAGTGATCAGCCTTAAACAGGCCGGTATCGATGTCGATATTCCCGAACCGCACGATACGCTGGAAGCAAACGCTTCTGAAAAATCGCGCACCATTCACCAGCTTACCGGCGGGCATTGCTTCAGTGAGGATACGGGGCTCGAAGTGGAAGCCCTGAACGGCGAACCCGGCGTTAAAAGCGCCCGCTATGCCGGGGAAGATAAGGCCTTCGACAAAAATGTGGAGAAATTATTGAATAAACTGGGCAATACGGAAAACAGAAAAGCCCGTTTTCGTACAGTGATCTCGCTGATCTGGGAAGGAAAGGAACGGCTTTTTGAAGGCATTTGTGAGGGCGTCATTACCGATGAACCCGCGGGAACTGGCGGTTTTGGCTACGACCCGGTGTTTATTCCGGCCGGCGGCGACCGCACTTTTGCCCAAATGAGCATGGCCGAAAAGAATGAGCTCAGCCATCGCAAAAAAGCAGCTGATAAACTTGTACTATTTTTGCAGGAACAGGTACTTGAAACACGATTAGATTAATGCTAAAGGCTTAACGCACAACGCTGCTCCCGAAACGGGTTCTTCCCGAATCATTTGGAACAGCCGGAAATCCGAGATTTAGCGTTCAGCATTTAGCGTTTTACTTTTAAATATTTAGATTAAAATTTTTTGGAGCCAAAAAGCAACTATACCATTTCTGAATCCGACTTAATAAAAGGATGCATTGCCGGAGAAAGGCGTATGCAGGAAGAATTGTATCACCGCTTTTCTCCCAAAATGTACGCGGTTTGTTTGCGATATGCCAGCAATGTAGAGGATGCACAGGATCTGCTTCAGGAGGGTTTCATTAAAATCTACAGGAACTTACACCATTTCAGGGCAGAAGGCTCCTTCGAAGGCTGGATCAGGCGGGTATTTGTAAATACCTCAATTGAACATTTCCGGAAGAAATCGACCAAATTGTCGATGGTTACCGAAAAAGAAGAGGGATCGATCGAAGATACCGACATAACCGCCCTTGAAAGCCTTGCAGAAAAAGATATTATAAAAATTGTTCAGGAATTATCACCCGGCTACCGGGCAGTGTTCAACCTGTACGTGGTAGAAGGGTATTCGCATAAAGAGATCGGTGATATGCTGGGAATAAGTGAAGGAACCAGTAAATCACAACTGGCGCGAGCCAAATCCGTTTTACAAAAAAAGGTCGCTCAATATTTAAGCGACACACAAAAATCCTACACCCGGTAACCGTAAATATGGCAACGAATATTAAACATACGCTCTATAACCTGGAAGTTCCGCCTCCGCCCGGCGTATGGCCTCAAATTGAGTCGAGGCTCGATGCTGAATTTGATGCCACTGAGCTCCCCGTCGCACAAAAAATGATCGACATTTCGGTAACGCCGCCGCCCGGCGTATGGACCGGTATTACCGCCCAACTGGATACGGAATTAAAGGCAGATGAAGCCTCCGTTGGTCAAAAAATGTATGAGCTGCTTGTAACGCCGCCCGCATCCGTTTGGAAAAAGATCGCTGCCCGGTTACCCCAACAACCTGCAAAAAAAGAAGGCCGGCTTATTTCCATGCATAGCCGCAAAGCCATTGCCGCTGCCGCCGCCATGGTTTTACTTGCCATTGGCGCCTGGTACTTTTCAGATAAGAACAATACAACCGATATCGCCACCGTAACGCCGCAGGAGAAACCATCAACTGTCAATGAACGTCCTTCGGCCCGGTTACGCACCATGGATACCGAAATTGGCGAACGCCCGGTTGAGCGGGAACAGTTGAGCCAAAAGCCGCTGGCTGCTTTAACGGATGTTGAAACCGGCATCATTAACCGGAAATACGGCAACCGCCATGGCGCCCGCCGTACTGCCTGGTACGATTACCAGCCTATAGCTACCAGCTATTCAGGCATGGATGATGTGCAGGTTGATTTTACAGAGAACAATAACCCAACGGTTGAGGCCCCGCTTATCCGCGATGCCAAAGGCCAGGTTATCCTTGATAAAAAACTCATTGCACCCGATGATTGTTATATCACCGTTACCAGCCCCAACGGTGAACAAACCCGTATTTCTTCGAAATTCCTGCATATCATCAGCGCCATCAACCAGGATGTGGAACCGCAGGATGAGTTCGACCTCATGACCCGCGAAAGCAGCCTGTGGAAGATCCGCTTCAGTGAATGGAAAGAAAAATTCCTGCACCAGGCATCCTTCGTTCCTACCGCCACCAGTTTTACCGACATCCTCGAATTGAGAGATCTGTTGGTTGCGGATGAAGAGTAGGGGAAAGTTGACAAGTTAACTGGTTGACGGGGTTGGCAAGGTTTCATTAGCTTTGAGCCTCACAATAAATGGCAGCCCGTTAGCTGTCGCGGCATTATTCTAACTACACAAGCATGGCCAGAATAAAAGTTGAGCTACCTGAGCAATTCGCATTTTCCACCACTATCCCTGTACGCATTACCGATCTTAACTACGGTAAACACGTTGGCAACGACACCATTCTCTCTATGATCCACGAAGCGCGGGTGCAATACCTGAGGCAATTGGGTTATGGCGAGCTCGATCTGGCGGGCGTTGGGCTCATCATGAGCGATGTGGCCATCGAATTCAAAAGTGAACTGTTCTACGGTGATGAAGTGCTTGTTTCCGTAGCAGCGGGCGACTTTTCAAAAATATCCTTCGATCTGTATTATAAACTCGAAAAACGCGCCGGCGATAAAACCATAACGGTAGCCGTTGCCAAAACCGGCATGGTTTGTTATGATTATGAGAAGAAGAAGGTAGCAGCCGTTCCGATGGAAGTTATAGAAAGGTTAAAGGCCTGATGCGAAAAAGGGAAAGAGGGAACAAGGCATAAAGGCAACGAGGCAACGAGGCATAAAGCAAATACAAAATATCAACAACCGCCATACACGTTTATGCGAAGCTGTATTCCATTAACTAATTAAGCCTTCCCATTGTATTTCATTATCACATTATCGAATTAGCAAATTAGCACATTAGCTAATTATGCATTCCATATTCTCCAACTCTCCTCCGCCTGAATAATAAGCATATCATGCCCATTTTTGATAGCAGCCCCCTGCTCCTCCCCTTTTTGCAGAAATAAGGTCTTTTCGGGATTATAAACCAGATCGAACAGGTAGTGCTTTGGGGTAAGCGCCTGGTAAGGTAAAACCGGGCATTCATTGATGTTGGGGTACATGCCGAGCGGACTGGTATTGATGATCACCTCATGTTCTTTTATAACGGTTTCATCAACCTGCCGGTACGAGAGCTGACGGGCGTTGCCTGGTGTGCGTGATACTTCATAAAAGGCGATGCCCAGTTTATCGAGCACATAATGCACGGCTTTGGCAGCGCCGCCGGTGCCCAGCACCAGCGCCTTCCTGTGATGCGGCTGCAACAAAGGCCGTAAAGACTCTTCAAAACCAACCACATCGGTATTGTGGCCGGTGAGCGTACCATTCTCTATCCTGATGCAATTACAGGCGCCTATTGATTTGACCACATTACTTTGGGCGGTGAGGAAGGGAATTACTTTTTCCTTATACGGGATGGTAACGTTAAGGCCGTTCAGGCCGGGATTGTTTTGAATAAGCGCAGCAAATTCATCGATAGTTTCCAGCGGGAAATTCTCATACACGCAATCCGTGATGCCTTCCCGCCGGAACTTTTCAGTAAAATATTTCTGGGAAAATGAATGGCTCAAAGGATAGCCAATCAAGCCATATTTCCTCATTGCAGATGTCTTTGATTTTTTAGCTTCGCGATTTTTACGTGATAATCCTGGTTAACTCGTTAACCAGTTAACTTGTCAACTCGTCAACTTTATCACTCCTCAACCTACTTCCCCGTTCCATTTCCATTCAGGAACAAATTGAACGTATCGCCGCGCAAACCAATACGCATCGTTTCCAAAGGAATTACTTCGGTGGGTGCAATATTACCCAGGTTTACGTTGCAGCCCAGCAGCTCTATAAAATACAATTGCTGTGCTTTTTGCGGCGCTTCCCAAAGGATCTTTTCTCCGGGAATTTGTGTAAGGATCTCCTGTACCAGGCCTTCACGCACTTCACCGCTTCCACGGTAAATACCTACGTTACCGGCTTCGCGGGCTTCGGCGATCACATACGATGAACCGGCGTCCAGTTCGGCGCGCATCAGTTCAATCCATTTGTAAGGGGGAATAATGTGGGCAGCATCTTTACTTCCAACTTCACTCAACACCGTTCCGTGCTTTGCCAGCTTTTCAATATAACCGCATTTTTCAGCGTGTGGGATATTGATAGATCCGTCACTCACCTCCATATAGGTTATACCATAATCTTTACAAACACTGATATAATCATTGAACTGGTTACGGATCAGGAACGCCTCAAACAAAGTGCCACCAAAATAAACGGGAATGTCGTACGATTTGTAAACTTCGATCTTTTCGCGCAGGTTCGGTGTTACGAAGGATGTACCAAAGCCGAGCTTAACGATATCGATGTGGGGGTGTCCGACACTCATCATATTCTGCGCTTCCGGAATGCTCAGGCCTTTGTCCATTACCATTGTAATGCCGCTGTTGCGTGGTTTCTTTATCCTTTCGGGAATCTGTGTGAGGTTAAAATTCATTCCTTGTTTTTTTGTGCAACAATTTTTAAAGC
>CBIHPC010000284.1:0-7765 GCA_966211305.1 uncultured Niastella sp. | reverse complement strand
GGCCGGATAAACATCAAGCAATAATATTTTAGGATTGATCCCCTGCGGCACTGCTTTAGTCAGCGTTGGCATCACTTCCAACTTTCCACAGTTTACCTCTCCTTTTACCTGAATGAAATAACCTGCTATTCCGCTTTGCACTACGGCCGTAAAATCTTTGGTCTGAGACATAATCATGTAGTTTTAATGGTTATAAAAATTGGAGAACGTTCGATCTTCCGTTAAGAAGAATACCTATATAAGGTATGCAAAAGACCGCGACTAAAAATCAGTGTTTTTCACGTATTTATCAGCGTTCAACTTTCAACAACATAAGCGTAACAAGAACACACTTACACATCTCATTCACTCGGTAAAGAACATGTAAGTATCGACTCACATTTCTTGCTTTTGATCAACTTCGTAGCTTCCATGTCTTTTGTACTTTTAATAATAAACCATTAAACTACACATATGACCCACTCAATCGCTCCCAATCTCACCCGCTTTTATTCCCTTTACATGAAGTATCTCAATTCCAGGGATTTTTATGACCTCCCCGCTTCAGTTGGGTTAGACAAATGTTTACACCGGGTAAAAAAGGATCGCGAACATCTTAAACACATTTCACCATATGGCCGCTTTATCGTTTACCCTAAGGATGTAGCGTTGCTATATGATGAAGTCTTCTACAACAGCAGGCAGGTATTGCAGGAAATTCGGGATCAATGTAACCTACCCACGGGAGCGCCGGTGCTGATCAACGATTTATGTGAGCATAGCGGGAATGACTTTCAAACCGTCTATAAAATAATGAACAAAAACCATCCGAATAACCAGGTGGTTCCTACTCAACTACCTCCAGCCTGGATGAAATTCTTTGAAACCCGGGACTGGTACGATCTTCCTGATTCAATAGATGCAGGCAATTCATTACAAACAGTTTTGAATGGCAATGTGAAAAACATAAAACGCAACACCTCGCCTCAATTGATTGTATACCGCCAACACATTGAAGGGTATTTTAAGTACGAACCCAATGCTGCCTTTGCCTTCCTGCAGGAGGTACGTAAATCACAAAACCTGCCGATAAGCACTCCGGTCATGATCGGTGATGTAAACGCATACCGGAAACACGCCGATAATAAGTTCCTGTTTTTTATTATGGACAACTAAATGACCTGCGAAATTGAATGACAAAAACGGCCCCACGATAACGCGGGGCCGGCAATCCTGGTGGCAGGACAATGTACTATGTTTGGTTATTATTGTATAACCCTGGAAACAACCGGCGAAAAGGCCCTTTCTCTGTTAAAGCCTATGGCCATAACGCGAAACCAGTATCGTTTATCGGAAGCCAGTCCACGGAATGTGTGATTACTTTTGGAACTTCCTTCCCCAAACCATTCCGTATACTGACCAGGCGGCTCTTTACAATACTGATGTACGTACCCTTTTACACCTGAGATGCCTTTGGCGTAGGTAGTAGCCTCTCCGGGTTGCCCCAGTTCAACCTCCAACCGTTCGATAGAAGCCGGGAAATCAGCATAGTTGCTTTCACTGGTTACATCGAAACCGCTGCTCAATATAAGCGTTCTGTCACCCTTAGTGATACCGGTTACATATTCAGCCAGTTCCAGCAAATAAGTCCGCGCTATTAACTTTTTATCGTTTTTAATGGAAACCATTTGCTTATCGCGTCCCTCGGCATTGACCAGCGCCACCCGAAGTTCCGGCAGCACAGTTTTTAGGTTCGCCAGGGCTGTGGGTGGATTGGGAAAATCAGGATTGTTTTCCATTTTCTCCAAAACGCGTTCAATGATTATTGTGAGTTCACTTTCTCTTCTTTTAAATTTAGCTTTAAGTTGTCGCATAAAATTGTTTTATAAATTTTAAATTAAATTGTTTTGAACCGTTGCTACTATCATAAGCTGTAACCTTCCTGCACTCCATCTGCCAGGTTTTCACCAGACAAGACCAGTCCCGTTGCCACCGTGTTCCGGTAGTAGTACTTTAGCATTTGCCAAAGCATTGTGACGTACAGTCATTGAACTTTTGTGGGAATCGGGGCCGGATGAAATATGTATTGGCCAACACATTGTAACTAACCACCTGTCGTAAACATATTAACTGAGGATCCTTTTAGTTGAATTGGTCTTGCAGATTAACCGGTTTAACCCGCCGGATAAATTCAACTTTTTTGCCGGCTAAGAACAGCGAATTCGGTTACTCATTCAGGTGTCATTGTTCGATACAAATATAATATCGCCGGAAAGCGGTCTCCAAATTTTTGGCAATACTGTCGCGGTTTTCGCGGTTATTACGGTTATTCGCGGCTTTCACGCTTATTCGCGTTTATTCAACCACTTTAAATACTATCCTGGAGCACTGGATGTAGCCCCTGCGCCTGGTTAACCTGTTTATTATAAAAGCTACATGCTAAATGGAATTATTGAAGAAAAAAACGCTGGAATAACGGTTTAGGAAGTTTTTTCACATTAAAAAATGAATCAGAATCTATTATAAATGCTGCGGAATCTATTAATTATGTATGAATTTCTCTTAGTAATGCTACAGTATAACTTATTTATGTACAGTTTCTGATAAAAAATGGGTCAATATCATTTTTTAATGTCCATTCCCAATAAGAAATGGAATAGAATTAATATAAAATGGATCGTTTCTAATGAAAAATGGAGTGAAAATAATTGTTTACATACCGTTCCTAATAAAAAATGGAATAGAAATAGTTGAATTCAAGCAATATGTAAAGAAATGAATTTCGGGTAAATGGCAGCGGTTGTAAAAAAGCAAAAATGCCTTCTGACGGGAATATCATTCCACACAGAGAGGCATTATCAATAAATCGTTACAATTTTCATTAAAACGTCGCCGCTATTTCATCGACAGATCCGGTTCAACACCACGCAATGCTTTACGAAAATCCTCCTCGTCGAAATAATTAAGTTTACAGAATTCTTTTACACTCACATAAGCCCGTCCAACTTTACCGAGCACTTTTCGACAAATACGTAACAGCAACTGGGCTGTACTTTCTGAAATTTCAAGGATACGCATTAACTGGTTGGTATGGATCACAAACTGATACCCATCATTCCTGGAATACATTGGTTCTCCAAATGGATTTTCGTCGAACCATTCCATGGCCCGTTGCTTAAGTATCTCAATTGTTTCAGCTGTCAGGTATTCCAGCCCGTTAATCGTAAACGTTCTTTTTGTAGGTTTAAGTGTAGCGATCGATTTCAGCGCCTGCTGTTTGCTTTTTTCAGCCTGTGCCCGCGCTTCGGGCGAGTTGAGGAATTCATTCATGTCCATGGTAAAAGTTTTAGTTTGCGTACAAATAACAATACTAATCTTTACCAATCAGAGCGGGCGCTTACATAGAGGCGGGAGTGGTGTGTGAATTGATTTGTAAATATAAAGAATATGTGAAAATAAAAAATAATGTGGCCGGAAATTTCTATTTATAATACAAGTTCACAAGGTAACCGTTACTGGTATAAAAAAGTCCCGCGCACCTTTTCGTGGCGGGACTACGTTAGTCAGGAGTACAGGATTCGGAAACTATGGTATTAGTCTGAATACTTTATAAACTATATTCTCTTGTCAACGCGTCAACTAACAACTACTCCTTAACAACCTTCCTCGTAACAACCTCCCCACCCTGCTTCACCTGCACAAAATAAACACCCTGCACCGCGTGGCTCATATCGATGATATGCATACTTCCCTTTGACCGTGCCGTATAGATCACCCTTCCCATTACATCATGCACAAAGATCTGCGCACCATCTCCCTTTCCGTATTGCACAACAATATGGTCCTTCACCGGGTTGGGATAGATCACTACGCCCCGCTCCATTTCACTTACCGCAACCGGCGCTACCGCCTGGCGCGCGGCCATCAATGGAGTGGCGCCAATGGTAAAGCTGCCTTCCGGCGCAAAGGCACTGCCGGCATACGCGGCATCTATCGTTTGCACACTCCACACATAATCACCCGGCGGCAATCCTTTCAACTTCCAACCCAGGTTCTGGTAGGCATTGCCCAGGGAACTCGTCATGCGTACGCCTGTCGTAATATTCGCATTCGGGAAAATATAGTAATGGCCATCCGCGCCCTTTACATATAAGTTATAACTCAGCGCTTTTACCGGTGTTTCGGCATCGGCGCCGGCCGTCCAGCTCAACTGTACGCTATCGCCTGCCACCTGCGCCTGTAAACCCGATGGCGCTATCGGCGTATTATTCGTATTCATCGTTACGTTCCTGAACAGGAACGCCACATTGCGTGAGTACGCACCGCTGTAACCGTTCAACAACACATCGGTTCTGCCATCGTGATCAAAATCGCCCAGCTCTATAGTACCCTTGTTGATACCGGGTAAATTTAAACTCTCGGGGCTTTTTGTAAACGTACCCGTTCCATCGTTCAGGAAAATATTCGTTACCTCGCGCGCTTCACTGCTGCTGCGGCCGGTTAATAATATGTCGTAATCGCCGTCATTGTCCCAGTCTACAAACGCACTGCCTTTTCCATTACAGTTCTGGCGGTAATTCTGGAAAGTAGCTTTCTCTGTATAATTACCCGTACCATCGTTCAGGTACAACCGGTAAATATCATGACTGCCCGCATCGCTGTAACCATCGCCATCGCCGTTCAGCAGCATATCGAGGTCGCCATCGGCATCCACATCGGCAAACTGCGAACTGCCCCAGTGTTTTTGTTTGAACGGAACCGCCTGCTCGGCAAACGTTCCATCCCCATTGTTCTTCCACACTTGTGTATAGCGGCGCGATGCGCTGCGGTTCCAGGCCTGCACACAAAAGTCGATATCCTGGTCATTGTCTATATCAACCCAGCTGGCATCGGGGTCCTGGATGTTCATCGCATTGTTCACCCGGTTCACCGGCGCCTGCACGCCTGTACTGTTCTGAAAATAGAATTTATTGACATTGCCATTTCCTATCATGAAATAATCGGGGTAACCGTTATTGTCCAGATCGGCAATCCCCGCCACCGGCGCATTTACCTGCGGCATGGTTTCCAATGTGAAAAACCCGGTTCCATCGTTGCGCAACAGGCGCGCATAGGGCGCCCAGGCATTGGCGCGGTCCCACCCGGCAACAATCACATCCAGGTCGCCATCGCCATCCACATCACCGGCGTTTATACCCGGTGTATAGATGCCGGGAATACTTTGACCCGTGGAGGTAAAATTGCCATGGCCATCATTTTTCATTATGCCGCCTACATAGGGATCAACGCCTGAATAAATAATATCGAGGTCGCCATCGTTGTCGATATCCGCCGACAATGATTTTCCGAAATCGAACCCAACACCCACACCTGCATATTCAATGGGCGGCTGCGGTGGTGGAAAATATGGCCTGTTGAATGCCATCGCTTCATTATACGCCATCGGCGATTTTTTATCGCGGTATACCATACCCGCCGGCGTTAGTACCGTGGGCGATTTATAGAACATGCGCCGGGTATCGCCTACCCATTCGTACAATGCATAGCGTTCTACAAACGAACAGGTATCGAGCACGTTCAGGAATTTCGCAATGGTCTCCGCCTGATCGGCATAACCGGGCGTACAACAGGTCCAGTTGGCGCCATTGTTCCATTCGGTGATCCAGAGCGGACGGCCCGTACGGTCGTGTATTGCTTTTAAGCGGTTGTATAATTGTTGCGGTGTTTGTCCGCCCAGATAAAAGTGCATGGCCACAAAATCAACGCGGTAGTTCAATGCATCGGCGCGATCGATAAACGAATACAGCCATTCGAGTCCGCCATCACTGGGTGAAGGCGATCCGAGGCGTAAGCCGCTGCGCATGAGTTCGGGCCACAATGCCAGCGCATCGTCGATGCTCATATTGGCCTGATCGGTACGTTCGGGTTCATTAAACCCAAGCGCATGGGTGCTTTTCTTTTTATTGTTGATATTGCTGAACGCATTCCACCAGCGGTTATGCCGCATGGGGATGTACTCAACATTGTGTCCGCTTACGGCCACATTGTCCCAGTCGTATTGCCAGCTGGCGTTGAGCGCTTCGGCGGCATCGCGCCCGCTCGTCCAGCCCTTTTTCGCAACCCAGCGCCAGGGCAGTACACGAACGAACGATACATCGTTGTACAAACCGGCGGGCAGCGAGTCGATAAGCAGGTCCTGTTTATCGGCAATATATACGCGGCTGTAACCCGTGCCCATTGAGTCTTTGGCAAAAGTGGCCATATAGCCTTTTTTCAGCCGGAACGATTTAATGGCATCGTGCATGCCGCCCAGTTCGCCTGCACGGTTATACGTGTACAATCCCAACTGCAGCGAAGCGCCCGAACGGTTCAACCCGTCATATACCTGTAGTGGTTTGTAATCGTGGGGGTGACTGATCACCATGGTCCCCTGCAGGTATTGTTCTACCCGAATATTGCTATCGATCACCGCTTTTTTGCCATCGACCATTATCTGCGGCAGATACGTATTGGCAAGAACCGAGGGTTTGATATTCGGAAAGTACAACCATACGTTCTCACTCCGCAGATCGAGCATGGAACCTTTTAACGGGTTGGCATCACTGGTGATGGTCACCTGTGTATTACCGAACAGCAACAATATTTTGTTGGTGATGGCAGCTACCGTATCAGTATAGTTATTGCGGATAAACGGCAGCATCGGCAGCGGTACGCGTTTTATCGAATACGTTTTGCTGGCGCCATTCTCGGCGGTCACCACAATTTTCATGTGGTTGTTGATATAGGCCGTAGCAGGGGCTACCGCGCCGCCGGTATCAGTTATTGTAAAAGTAGCATAGGGCGATACGGTGATGGCCGATCGCAGTTGCGCCACCCGCAGATTGATGGGCAGCCACACGCTCGCATTAAGGGGATTAAGCAATCCTACCGATACGTTGGTGATCTTGTTCTTCTCTCCCACATCGCGCAGCGTTATGGGGTATTGGCCGGAACCGTTCAAACCTTTTACCAGCACGGCCATGGTATCGGACACTTTTGCGGTATCCTGCATGGCCACAGGTAAGCCACTTACCAAACTCACAATATCAACCGTTGCGGTGGGCGCCACCTGCAGCGCGCCTTTTAATTGTGTCACCGTTTTGCCAGGGGTAACGTTTATAAGGATATGATTGGTTGTATCGATGCTGCCCTCGGTGGTGGAGAGGATGGAATAATCATTGATAAGGCTTACTTCCAGCTCATCGATCAGCACCTCGAGCGGTGCGGGCAGGGTGGTTGCGGAAGAACCGGTTTTGATGGCGAAGTATACATCCACGAATGCCGAGGTATCGGTTCCCGGTACTTTATACACCTTTTTACCGCTGCAGCCATTCATGACGAAGGTGCCGTCGGTATTGGGACCGCAGCCGGCCCAGGTGCTGAACCCGCGCACCACATCGCCATTGTTGTTGGGGGCATAATCGGCGTTGGGGTTAGGGGCTATGGTGCTCAGATAAATTTCGCACCAAAAGCTGGCGGCCATACCGGTTTTAAAAGCGCCATTCACCACATAGGATTTACCTACCTGCAGGGACAGTTTTTGCCAAAAAAGGATATTAGTCCGGTTGGGACTGGTGATGCGCAGGCATCCACCTGCCCCGGCCGCCGGCATTTGGGCGGTATAGTTAAACGCATAGGACGCCGGGAATGCGCTACCCTGGTGGTAGACGGTCCACCCCGCGGAATCGCTCATATTACCATTCGTTAGTTGTTGCTGCGCGAACAGCGCGGCAACCGGTAATATGGT
>CBIHPC010000283.1:0-7784 GCA_966211305.1 uncultured Niastella sp. | reverse complement strand
CCCGATTACAACGTGTGTATGTATATTTACAAAACGGTGGTTTATTGGTAACTTGAAATGGAGAAACGCGACAGCCCTGAAATGCAGGAGGTTTTTCAAACGCAGAAGAATGAGGCCAACACCGAATTTTTTAAGTTCGTTTCAAAAAATTACGCCCGCTGGATAAATCCCAAAAGCGACGACGGCCCGGTAATGTCGCACAACCTCATTAAGTTTAAAGTGCTGCCCCATGTAGAAAAGGGAACGCCTACTTTTTTCATACTGATCGATAACCTGCGCTTTGATCAATGGCGGGCAATTCAACCCATCTTTGCCGAAAGTTTTCGCATACTGGAAGAAGACAGTTTTTACAGCATTCTGCCCACGGCCACGCAATACGCGCGAAATGCCATCTTCAGCGGTTTACTGCCTATAGAAATTGAAAAAGCGTTTCCGCAGCAATGGAAGAATGATGACGAAGAAGGCGGGAAGAATTTGCATGAGGAAGAATTTTTCCGCGCCTTTTTAAAACGGCAGCGGCGCGACGATATCAAAGCGTCCTATACAAAGATCCTGAACAACCAGGCCGGTCAGGACCTGGTTAACAATATTCATAACCTGCTGGGGAACGATCTCAACGTCATCGTTTACAATTTCGTCGATATGCTGAGCCATGCCCGTACCGAAATGGAAGTACTGAAAGAGCTGGCCGGCGATGAAACCAGCTATCGCAGCGTTACCCGCAGTTGGTTTGAACATTCACCATTGCACCAGGCATTGAAAAAGATCGCCGATAAAAAGATAAATATTATCCTGGCCACCGATCATGGAACGGTGCGGGTGAAAACCCCGGCCAAAGTGATCGGCGACAAACAAACCACCACCAATCTTCGATATAAACACGGCCGCAATCTCAACTACGAACCCAAAGATGTGCTGGCTTTCCGCGATCCCAAAGAAGTGGGATTGCCCGTTCCAACAGTGAATTCATCTTACATTTTTGCCCGCGAAGACATGTACCTGTGTTACCCCAATAATTACAATTATTATGTGAATTATTATCGCAACACTTTCCAGCATGGCGGCGTTAGTTTAGAGGAGATGATTGTGCCGATAATAAAAATGACGAATAAATAAGTCGTTCCAGGTGAACAACCTGCAGGCTTTGAATGGCGTGTGTGCCCGGTATCCCGTGCTTCGGGACTGGAAATTGAATAGAAAGCATGTTTTTATGGCCCTAAATGGCATTTTTAACGCTTTTTTGGGCTATGAGGCATCGTTCTCAATGTTTTGTGTGGATAAGTTGTGTCTTTGATTTCCAGCACTAAAATTGTGAATAGTAACTTTGCCAATCATAAAAAGTCATCTACCATCCAGACTATGAAATTTACGCAGGCAACATTAGATAAAATTGAAGCGATTCTCGATGAGGCGGAATATGTGCTACGCTATGAACGGGGTAATTTTCAAAGTGGATATTGCATTTTGGAACAAAGGAAAGTAGTGGTATTAAATAAATTTCTCCAGCTCGAGGGACGCATAAGCACCCTGATCGATCTTATTCCCCAGTTGAATGTAGATCCGGAATCGTTCTCACCCGAAGTACGTAAAACATATAACGATGTGCTGGAGCGGCATGCGCTTGTACAGGCGGAGAATCAGAAGTAGGCAG
The DNA here is from genome assembly GCA_966211305.1 of uncultured Niastella sp. Taxonomy (GTDB): domain Bacteria; phylum Bacteroidota; class Bacteroidia; order Chitinophagales; family Chitinophagaceae; genus Niastella. The sequence goes on along the minus strand of CBIHPC010000283.1, from coordinate 6,133 downwards.
GCAGGTTGACAAGTTAACTAGTTGACAAGGGGCTTTCCCAAGGTCAGTATCTCCGGATTTATAACTTGAAAAACTATTGATTTTCGCCACTTGTTTTTCAGGTTATATAGAAGTAAGCGCCTGAATTTGCATCGCCGGAAGTTTCGAAAATAGTACGCTTCTTACGTCATACTTCTTCATACTTCGTACATTTACCCCGTGAGCTATCCTTCATTAACCATTACATTTTTAGGTACCGGTACCAGTGCCGGTGTACCCATGATCGCCTGTGAATGCGCAGTATGTACCTCAACCGATAAAAAAGACAACAGGCTTCGTTCCAGTATTATGGTACAGTCTGAAAAAACAACGCTTGTTGTTGATTCTGGTCCCGATTTCAGGTACCAGATGCTGCGCGCCAAAGTAAAACACCTCGATGCCATTATTTATACCCATGCGCATAAAGATCATGTAGCCGGTCTCGATGATGTGCGGGCGTTTAATTTCTTTACCCAGGAACCCATGCAGGTGTATGCCAGCGATATGACACAGGAAGTGATCATTCGCGAATTTCCCTATGCTTTCTATGAATCGAAATACCCCGGCGTTCCCGATATACAATTGAACACCATTGCGCTGGAGCCTTTTATGGCCGGCGATATTCCCGTTACGCCCATAATGGTGTGGCATTTGAAAATGCCGGTGCTGGGTTTTCGCTTTGGCCGGTTCACCTATATTACCGATGCCAACCGTATAGAGGATAGCGAGCTGGAAAAAATCAGAGGCAGCGAAGTGCTGGTATTGAATTCGCTGCGGAAAGAAAAACACATTTCGCATTACTCCCTTAGCGAAAGCATTGAAGTGGTGAAGTCGTTGCAAATTCCCCAATGTTATCTTACCCACCTCAGCCATCAGATGGGATTGCATGCTGAGGTAGAGGCGGAATTACCCAATGGAATTAATCTGGCCTATGACGGGTTGGTGATACGTGTGTAAGTTCAGGTCGGCAATCGGCAATCGGCTCGAAATTCGAGCGGCGCAAGGTTAATAAAATCTGAATAATCGCGAGGCGATTCACGATTCACAACCAGTCAACTAATCAACTTACGACTATACTTATAGATCATCTCATACAATTCGCCCGGTTTAAATGGTTTGGCGAGGTAATCGGTCATACCGAACTCGCGGGTGCGTTGCAGAATATCTGAAGAAGCGGAAGCCGTCAAAGCAATGATGGGAATATTGCAGTCGAAACTCCTGATGTGTTGTGTGGCGTTATAGCCATCCATAACCGGCATTTGCAGGTCCATCAGCACAATATCATACGTGGTTTCCCGCACCTTGTTAATGGCTATGGCGCCGTTCTCGGCAATATCTACATCCCCGTTCCAGTTGGTGATCATTTTCTTTGCCACCATTATATTGAACTCCACATCTTCAACCAGCAGTACTTTTATGCCCGACAGGTCGTTTTTGCCATTGGTGGTTTTTTGCGGTTGAACTTCCTGTTTGCCCTTTTTGAAAGTGACGGTAAAAAAGAAGGCAGAACCGCGGCCGGGTTCGCTGTTCAGGTAGATATCACTGTTATATAAGGCCGCCAGCCGTTTAACTATGGCAAGGCCGAGACCGGAACCCCCGAACTCGCGGGCGATATCAACGCTGGCCTGCGTAAACCGGTCGAAGATCAGCACCTGTTTTTCTTTTTCAATACCCACGCCGGTATCGGTCACTGAAAAATAAACAGTCGCTTCTTCGTCCTGTATCTTTTGCAATGAGATCTGTAAGGTGATGGTGCCGTTGCGGGTGAACTTAACCGCATTCGACATAAGGTTATGCAGTATTTGTCCCAGCCTCACTTCATCGGCCAGTATATGTTGCGGCAGGGCGTCGTCAATGATCATGTTAATGGTATTGCCTCTTTCCGCTGCGCGGATCTGGTGCGCCGTTTTTATGTTTTCGGCAAGCTGGTGTAAGCAAATGTTCTTTTCGGCCAGCACAATTTTCCCTTCTTCAATTTTCCCAAAGTCGAGTATATCGTTTATCAGCCGGAGCAGGTTTTCGGCAGAAATGTTAAGGGCTTTCAGGTTTTCCAGTTGGGTTGGCAATAACTGGTCCTGCGATAACAAATGCGCAATTCCAATGATGGCATTCAGCGGCGTGCGTATTTCATGGCTCATTACCGAAAGGAAATCGCTTTTGGCGCGGGCGCCGTCTTCGGCCTGTTCCTTGGCCCTTATCAGTTCAGCTTCGGTTTCTTTTCGTTTTTGTATCTGCTTTTCGAGCCAGGCAATGCTGTTGATGAGCACATTGTCTTCTCTTTCTATAATGGCAGCCGCCCGGGGATCGTGCGCAACGATGGTGTCTTTTAATTTCTTTACCGACTGGCTGTAAATGTTATTCTGAAGCTGCAGGTTATTCAATATATCCTGGTATTCTTTTTCACAACCCTGAAAAGCATGCTCGGTAAGCTTTTGTTCGCTATCGTAGTTTTTATAAGCCTGATCAACCAGCTTCAAAAGCTGCTGAACGGCGGGGTCATATTTTTGTGCGCCTGACAGGGTTTTTGCGATCTGCTTTTCAAGTAACTGATGATACTGCATAACGGGTTCGGGTTGTGCTTAAATTTCTGTAAATGCTGAAATGGTCATGGTTTGATCATATAGCCTGCTAAGGCTGCCCAGGTCTATTGGCGGCCCATAAAACCCAATGGCTGTTATCATACCTGCAGCGGGCAGGTGGTTTACGCCAACACAGGTTTGGGTGAATTGCGAACCATCGCCGGCAAGGCCGCTCATTACCGGAATGTTTCGGGTATTGTTCTTATTGAAACCGGCCATCAGTTCACTGTTATCGCTATAGGTGCTGTCTGAAATGATAAAGGCAGCGCTAAGATCGCTTTGTTGCAATTGCTGTATCAGGAAATAACCGGCTGAAAATTTGTTCTGATGCCGGTATATATAGGTTTCGGCACAACGGACGGTAATGTTATCGAACTGAATGGCTGTAACAACGACACTGTTGTTGAGCGCAATGGTATTTATCATGCTGCCCGGTGAAGAAGACAAAATGATATGCGCCTCGGGATAACTTCTTTCCAGATAATTGAAGACTGCGGTATCGGTGATCAGCGATGCTTCGCCAAAAACAAGTACCAATTGACATTGCATGCGGTCGAAATCCTCAGCGTGCAGATGAATTTTCCAGCTTTTACCGGTGTACTGGAGTTGTTGAATTTTCATACGGGTTTATTTAAGGGTGCAGGCTAAGGTTATATGTGTAACGTTTGTAAGTATCAAATACTTATATTTAGGCAGAAAAAAGTAAGTGTTTTTTATCCACCTTTTGAAATCTTCTAAAAGAATAGAGATAATCTATTAGTGAAAGGCAATAATAGTAGTAGCGGCAACCGAAAAATTGACAAAGCTCAACGTTCGTTTATGGAAGGCAACTGGAAAGATTATTTCACTTTCACAAAGAAAGAACGTATCGGCATTTATACATTGCTGATACTTATTGCAGCCGGCGCCATCGTGCCGCGCTTTTTTTCTACGCCTGTATTGCACAGTGAATTGATTGCAGAAGCAATTGATCTTGAAAAGGCGCCACCGGCACCACCCGGCAAAGAAAAACGTTTAACCTATGATCAACGGCCATCGCCTTATGATGAGGTGAATGATGAACCTGCTAAAACGCAACAGGCGGTGTCGCATTTTCCTTTCGATCCCAATACACTCGATGCCGAAGGCTGGCGGCAGCTGGGCATTCCCGATCGCACTGTTCGCACCATTATACATTATAGGACCAAAGGCGGACGGTTCAGAAATGCCGGTGATCTGAAGAAAATGTATGGACTGAAAACCGCAGACTTTGAACGCCTGGCGCCATTCATCAGAATAGCATCCCAACCCGCATATGTTAATTCAGCCAGGCCGTTGGTGAAATATGTAAAGGCGCCACCGGCGGTCATCGATATCAACCAGGCTGATACAGGCGCTTTTATTTCCCTGCCCGGCATTGGTAGTAAACTGGCCAGCCGCATCATTAATTTCAGGAATAAACTGGGTGGTTTTTATTCGGTAAATCAGGTAGGGGAGACGTTCGGACTGCCCGACTCCACCTTTCAACTGATAAAACCGCGTTTGCAATGCGAACCGGCAGCGGTGCAAAAGATCAATGTCAATACGGCTGATATAAACACCCTGAAACAGCATCCCTATATTCGGTGGAATATAGCCAATGCCATTGTGCAGTACCGTCAGCAGCACGGTGAATTTCGTTCCTGCGGCCAGTTGCAGCAGATCGCATTGATAACCCCCGAAATCTTTCAGAAAATTGAACGTTATATTACGGTTGAGTAAGAACGTGACAATGTTTATTATGTGCTGAAAATAAGGTAGATAGCATGGGTTGGTGTGAGGAAGTTACTAATATTTTCAAAAAGATTACTAACATTTGTTAGCGTGTCAAAAAAACTGCTATCTTGCAACAGCCTTTAACGATACTTGCCAGTTAATTCAGGTAATTTTAAGTATGAATTTTCAAACTTCAGAACTTACTGACCAGGTAGCACAATCGGCCCGCGATTTTGCCCTGCAGCACATAAAGCCTTATGTTATGGAGTGGGATGAATCCCAGGAGTTTCCCATGCACGTTTTTAAAGAAATGGGCAAATTGGGGCTAATGGGCGTACTGGTTCCTGAAAAGTATGGTGGTGCCGGCCTTACCTATTATGAATATGTTGCCGTTATACAGGAAATAGCTAAAGTATGCGGCTCCATCGGGTTGAGCCTGGCCGCACACAATTCGCTGTGCACCGGCCATATGCTGAGCTTTGGCAATGAAGAACAGCGGATGAAATACCTGCCTAAGCTCGCCACCGGCGAATGGCTGGGCGCCTGGGGGCTAACGGAGCCCAATACGGGAAGCGATGCTGCCAATATGAAAACAACGGCCGTTAAAGATGGCGACCATTGGGTGTTGAACGGCACCAAATGCTGGATCACCCATGGCAAAAGCGCCGATGTGGCTGTTGTAATTGCCCGTACCGGCGAACCGAGAGCAAAAAATAACGCTACGGCCTTTATAGTTGAAAGAGGCACACCGGGTTTCAGCGGCGGTAAAAAGGAAAATAAACTTGGAATGCGCGCCAGTGAAACCGCCGAAATGATTTTCGACAATTGTCGTATTCCCGATAGCAACCGCCTCGGTAATTATGGCGATGGGTTTAAACAATCATTGAAAGTGCTTGATGGCGGACGTATTTCCATAGCAGCGCTGGCGTTAGGTATTGCAAAAGGAGCATATGAAGCTTCTGTTCAGTATGCAAAAGAGCGCCACCAGTTCGATCAGGCTATTGCCAGCTTTCAGGGCATATCTTTTAAGCTGGCCGATATGGCCACTGAGATTGCCGCTGCCGAGTTGCTTACGCTGCAGGCCTGCGATCTGAAAATGCGCGGTGAGCCCATGAGTAAGGAATCGGCCATGGCAAAGTATTTTGCCAGTGAAGTGGCGGTGAAAGTGTCAACCGATGCCGTGCAGATCTTTGGCGGGTACGGTTATACGAAAGATTTTCCGGTAGAAAAATATTATCGCGATAGTAAACTATGCACCATAGGCGAAGGCACATCTGAAATACAAAAGATTGTCATAGCCAGAGAAGTGTTAAGAGCTTAAATCAGGAGTACTGCTCAAAGGTTGCTTGTCATGACAGATTCCCCCGGCTATAGTCGGGGGATTTTTTTGTGCCTTTATCTGTTACGGCATAAAATCATCAGCATCCTTCGGCCCGTACTTATCGAACAGCTTATCGATTGCGCCGCCGAAGATGGGGAATTTATCTTTTGCAAAGTTTTTCACGATCTCAACGGCCTTGTAAGCCTGCTGCTCGGTTAGGCCTTCAGCCATTAGCTTCTTAATTAACTCTTCCATACAAATATTTTGTAAAGACAATTTAGTAAGAAAAAAACGTCAGTTGTTGGCTGACGTTTTTGTATTTGAAATAAATCTTTTTGAAAGTGTTATGCAGGCGTTTTGCGTTAAGCGTTCCGCGTTTTACGCCACTTTCAGCAAACTCATTTTGCTTTTGTCGAAATTCTTCTTCGCATATTCCAGGTTCAAATGGAATACGGTTTGTTTTGAAGAAGGCAGTTCAAAC
>CBIHPC010000282.1:0-7852 GCA_966211305.1 uncultured Niastella sp. | reverse complement strand
ATCTTCTCCAAAAACATCATCGCCTACGGGCGCTCTTAACATGGTTTCCAGCATGCCTGCTGTTGGTTGGGTTACTGTATCTGATCGTAAATCGACTGTCATAGTTGGTGTTCTGATAATGAATGATAAATGTAATCACCAATAAGGAATTTGCAAAAAAAGCACCGGGAAGAAAGCCGCAAGCCCAAAGCAAAAAGCAAAAAGCCTAAAGCCGAAAGCAAAAATCGGAAAACCAAAAGCCCAAAGCAAAATGCTGAAAATACAAAGCTATATTGGCTTTAAGCTGCACACATTTAACTTTTAGCCCGGTTCAGGTGGCCATTAATATTACATAACATGCCGGTAGATTTTTTTAACATGTAATTAAACTTTGATTATAATCCTCCATCAAAAAAACGCACTTCACCAATAAGCAAATTTTTACACTTTAAAAGAATACACATGAAATGTAGAATTTCAGCAGCTATTGCTATGCTCTTTCTGATCACTTTATCGGTAGTTTCCTGTAAAAAGGATAACAGTACACAAGCACCTGTAGGCGATACAGAAGCCCAAACGATCAGTCAGGAAGATGCAGCCGCCGAAACTGAATATGATGATATTACCGAACTGGGCCTGGCTGCAGGTGCCGATATGGAAAGCGGCGCTATTGATAATGGCCGTATAGCAACCGATGGCAACACCGCACGTATTCGCATCGACCTGTTTGTAAACCTCGCACTGAAATTAGGTCCCTGTGTTACGATCACTGCTGAACCTAACGACACCACGTTCCCGAAAAAAGTTACTGTAGATTACGGCGATGGCTGCATTTGCCGGGATGGTAAACTCAGAAAAGGTAAAGTTATCTTACACTTCTCTGCACCGCCCCGCAGATCAGGCGCTGTATTGACGATCACCCTGCAGGATTTTTATGTTAACCGCGCACATATTGAGGGCGTAAAAACAATTACCAATCTCAGTGCCGGCGGCGCCGTTAAGTATTCCGTTAAAATTGAAGGCGGTAAAGTAAGCTGGCCCAATGGAAGAGGATTTACTTATGAAGGCGCCAAAACGGTCACCCAGATTGAAGGCGCTTCAACCCTTGCCTGTGCCGATGATGTGTATTCGATAGAAGTGCGCACACAGATCAAATATGCCAATGGCATTACTGTAACAAAGAATACCGAATCGCCGCTTATTAAACCGGTGGCCTGTCATTGGATCACAAAAGGAGTTTTGAAAATTACTATCAATGACCGCGTGTTGTACCTTGATTTTGGTGCCGGTGGCGATTGCGATAAAAGAGCTTTGCTCACCTGGGCAAACGGTAGCGTTGAAATTAGTTTGTAAGTAATAGCTGAAACACAAAAAAGTAGAAAGGGTGGGCATCCGGCAACTGCGGATGGCTCACCCTTTCAATTTGTCTTTCGTCTACTGCCCATTTTTCAATTGTTTATTGCCTATTGTGCGGGAAACAATTGCTCACGGCAAAACCGGGACTAAAAAGTTATATGCCTGTACTATAACCTGATTATGCTTTTAGAATAGATTGCAAACTTACGAACAATAAAAAAGCTCCCCAATCGTCGGAGAGCTCGCAAATTAAAAGTAATTAATTATAGTACATCGAATACTACCAATAATGCGTATAATACGGGAATGAGCCACCAGGCAAAAGAAAAAATTGCCAGTAAGCAGAGTAACAGGGCCAGCACTGTTTTATAGTTGAACTCTTCTTCTTTCAGAAATACTGCCAAAGGTGGTAAAAGAATAGCAAGAATAACCAGTAAGATAAGACGGGCGTCTTCATCCATCATACCCTCTTTTTTCTTTTTCTTATACTCTTTAAACGCTTTTTTTGCTTCTTTAAGCCGGCTCTTCTTTTCAGCTTTCGATAGGTTATTGAGCTCATTAACCGCCGATTTTACTGTTTCAGGCGATGGTTCGGCTTTTGTAGCAGCAGGCACGGGTTCACTTGCAGTCACAGGTTCGGTTGCAGGAACGGAGGCCGCAGGTACAGATGTAGCCGAAACAGATACCATCAACAATAATAACAGGAATCGGGTAGTGATCTTTTTCATATTAGATATTTTGGGTGAACAAAGATAATGAGGAAATTTTCAGAATCATAGCTGCTAACAATTAAACACATACAAAATGTTCACACGACAGTTTAATGCAAAAAGCGCATAGTATTGAATGTATACAATTGTTTTATTGCAAACTATATTGTTTATTAAGCATGGTATATAAAGCCGGTTGACATTGTAAAATGAGGGCTGTGGTCAGGTGATTGTGTATGACGGTTAGAAGTAGCGGTGTAAACGGGAATGAAGTGAAAAAGTTGGTAAGGCTTGCCAGGCTCACGGGAAGGGCCGGTTTATACATGTTTGTTCTGGTAAGCAAAAAAAAAATCCCGACGCCGGCGCCGGGATCAATGATTTAAATTTTTCCGACCTTAGATTGCATCAAAAACAACCAACAGTGCAAATATTACACCAGGGATCCAGAAAAGTAAAGTAAGGATCAGGCTGATCCAGAACCTTGAGTTTATTTCTTCTTCTTTCAAATAAACAGCCAATGGGGGTAACAGGATGGCGAGGATAGCCAGTAATACTATATCGGTTTCTGCTGCACGCCCGGCCCGTTTGTCGGCTTTGTGTTCTTTCAATAATTTCTTAACTTCTTTGATCCGTGATTTGCGCTCATGTTTTGACAGGTTCCTGAATTCTTCAACGGCTGTAGTCACCGTGGCGGGAGCTGGTTCGGTTTTAGCAGTATTGTCCGAAGGTAAAGAAGCAGCCAGCACGGGGGAAGAACAAAGAGATACCATTACCAGTAAGGTAAGAAAACGGGTAGTTATCTTTTTCATATTAGATAATTTGGTAAACAAATATTGAGGAATTTTTCCGGAATCATGCATAACATGCAATTAAAAGACCACACATGATTTTCATATTGCTTATTATGCCGCTAAGATAACCCGGTATGGTAATAAATGTATCATTTGGTTTTAAAAAACCCTGCGTTTTATATTTATCAGACTGGCAAAATGGTTGCCATGTATTGGGAAAAGCGGGACTGAGCAGGCTACAGTAACGGTGTATATTACGGTTAGAGTAAAACCAGGCATATAGCAGCGACGGAAAAGAAATGTTTATTATTGCAAATACAATTTTTGTAGAAAATATTTACCATGGCTGGCATAAGCAAGTATTACAAACAGGAAGGGACCATGCAGCAGGCTGCGGCATCGTTCTGGCAATGGTTTGTCGATAATGAGCACCGGTTCCGAAAGCTTGAAAAGAATGATTCTGATCAGGCTTTGTCGTTTTTGGAGGAGCTGATACAGCAAATGCAACCCTTTAATCCTTATCTTAAGGCACTGGCGGGTCCGGATAATAATGGAAATTTCGAACTGATTATAACCTCCGATGGCGATATAGCCCTGTTTTGCAAGGTTGAGGAACTGATAAAAGCCGCCCCCGCGGTTGACAACTGGGTATTCACCGCGCATAAACCGGCGCTTGGCTTTGAAGGTATAAGCATCGACCTGTACGGTCTGCAGTTCAGCACCGACACCACCAGCTTTTATCCTGTTGTGCAGGAAGATTATCCCGATGAGGTAAATATTGTGATCACCCATTCGGGTTATGACAAAGAAATGGACGACCATTTTCAGGCGGGTGGTATGATATACCTTGAAAACGGGTTGGGTGAGGTGAACACGGCCACCAAGATCGATAATTATGAAACCGGTCCTTTGCCGGCTACCGATAAAGGAATAGAAGTGATACCCATCCCAAAGCTGAGCGAATACCTTAACTGGCGTGAAAAAGAATTCGTGGAGAAGTACGAATCGGTTCCGGCCGAGCGCCCCGATACCTATCATTTGCTCGAAGCCGAGGACCGGGATGGAAAGAAGATGTTGCTAACGGTTAATATGGATTGCAGGTATTGGGATAAAAAGCCGGCCTATTCATGGTTATTGCAGGTTAATATAAATTATACCGGCGATGAGAACGGGTTTCCGTCGGAAGAGCAGCTGATCGCTTTGCAAACCCTCGAAGAGGAAATGTTCACCCTGCTGCCCGAAGACCGCACGATTCTGGCCGGAAATAAAACTTACGACAATTGCAGGAATATTTATTTTTATGTAAGCGATTATAAAACCACGGCGGCGATACTGGACCAATATGTAGAAGGCAAGGAAACCATTTACGAGATCCTGTTCTTTATAAGAAGGGATAAATACTGGCGGGTAATGGAGCAGTATTTCAATTTGCCTATTGAAGATTGACCACCCGGGTGCTATCGGAACTTGTCGTTCAGCGAAAAATTGGAATTGGTTGGTGCAAACCGGTTATATTTGAGGCGTAATGCGGTAACCGGCCAGGTAACTACCTGAGCGGCAGGCTGTAATAATAAAGACGTTTTTTTCGTTTTCGGTAATATTCAATTTCCTTAGAAACAACACGAGTAGCTGTATGCACGCCTTGCGCCTGGATTTATTGCGATATTGGGTACTCATAAAATCCATTGGGGTCACCCCCGATATGGAGGAGTATGAGAAAAGGAAAATGAGCATCTTCAATCAGCTTAATTTCCTCGGGATCATAACAGGCATCATAGTACCGATCATCGGCATCTTTTTCAACGACCACCTTCCCCCGCTGGCCTGGTTCATTGCCGGCTCTCCGTTAGCCATCAGCGTAATTGTTCTGTGGCTGAATTCCGAACAATATTACGAACATGCCCGGCTGGTATACTTCAGTTTGTATCCCATTGCCACCTGCCTCGTATACCTGGGTAAGGTGGATGTGGGGGTTGAACTGTTCTTTGTACTGTACGGTGTATTGTCGGTTTTCTTTTTGCAACAGGTTGTTCATATCGTATTTGCCTTCTCTTTATCGGTGGCCTGTTACTTTTTCGCCTGTATCGTTCAACACGATTTTTATTTCAAACTGGTGACCGCCAATTATTACTTCTATGTTTTTAATCATATAACAGCGATCTCGTTTATTTTTTACGCCATCTATTTTATAAAACAGGAGAACACCGGTTATCATTTTAGTTTGTTGAGCAAGTCGGATGAATTGCACCGCCGTAATGTCGAAATAGAACTGCAGCGGCAGGAAATAGCGCAAAAAGCGAATTTGCTGGAAGAACAAACAGCTAAACTTACTGAGCTGAACCAGCTAAAGAACAAATTGTTTTCGGTAATAGCGCACGATCTTAAAACGCCTATGTATGCGTTGCGGAACCTGTTCAACAATATGCACTTCAACGAAATGCCGGTGAAGGAATTAAAGGCATTGCTACCCGGTATCGTGAATGAAATGAACTATACCACCAACCTCATGGAAAACCTGCTGCAATGGGCCAAATCGCAAATGGAGAATTCATCGCTGCAGCCCGAGGTGCTGGATATAGAGACCATGATAAGCCGCGTATTGCAGTTGTTACACTGGCAGGCCAGCAATAAACGTATACACCTGGAAGCACTGGTAGAGGAACCGCTTTTTTGTTATGCCGATAAAGAAATGGTGAACCTCGTACTGCGCAACCTGTTATCAAATGCCATCAAATTCACTCCCGAGAACGGCCATGTAAGGGTAGGGGCGCGGGAACATGCTTCCAGTATCGAGATCTTTGTTCAGGATGATGGCATTGGCATTACCACCGAACGGCAGCAACAGTTGTTTGGCGAAATGTTCTATACCACCAAGGGCACCAATGAAGAAACCGGTACCGGTTTGGGCCTGAAATTATGTAAGGACTTTCTGGAGAAGAACGGGGGGCAAATAGCCGTTCAAAGCCAGCCGGGTAAAGGAAGCACCTTTACCGTTACCCTGCCAAGGTTTGGCGGCCAGGAAGGACCGGGAAGGAATGTGATAATGTGATAATTCGATAATGTGATAATTCAATAATTAGGTAATGTGCTAATGCGAAAGGTGATGTCAAAGGAGCGAGAGTGATTACCAAAATATCTCTATAACAGAAAAAGGATCATCTGCAACCTGGATGTTCCTTTTCTATTGTATTGCTGCCAGAGCAATGACCAGGAATGAAAAACGGAATGTTTGTTTCATGATCATTATAGGTTAATTATTGTTTAATCAGGAACGTGAAGGTCGTGATTATAGTTGATAGATCCCCGACTCCAGTACGATAGACCCATTAATTAGGTTGCTATGCAAATTACGCAGCTTCTCCATGGCGGTATCTCCCATCAGCATATGCAAGCCCAATGCCGGTAACCCTTTTTGCGAAATACGGCTGAACAGTTTATCGAAAAAGGCGATGCCTTTTGCCGATTCATTGGTGGTGTGTATGCGGTGAAAACCTGCCTGCTGCAGGAGTGCATGCAATTCGCCTGATGTAATTAAAAAGCTGATATGCTCATTGGCGGCCCAGGGAACGGGAAACTGTATGGGCAAATGATCATGGCTCAGGATATCGTAATAAGCCAGCCTGCCGCCGGTTATTAAAACGCGACCGATCTCTGCATAGAACATTTTCTTATCGGCAATGTTCATTTGCACATGTTGCGTCCATACAACATCAAAGCTTTTATCGTTGAAAGGAAGGGAAAGCACGCTGCCATGTACGAACCGGGTTTTGTGTTGCAGTCCTGTGAGAACTGAAAGCAGGGTGGCAGTTCGTATATAATCTTTGGTTATATCGATGCCGGTAACATCGCACCCGAACTCATCGGCCAGCATCCGGCAGGCGCCGCCCAAACCGCAGCCGGCATCGAGAATGCGCATGCCGGGTTGTATACCGGCCGCTATCGCCAACTCGCGCGATACTTCCTGTCCGCGTACATGAAACTCATCTATCGCTGCAATATCTTTTCTGGCAACCTTATCTTCCGGTATGCCTGCATGGTGCAGCGCCTGCATAATAGCCTCGTACAGGTCATTATAAGCGTAATGAGACGTTATCTGTGGATCGGTCATTATAATGCCTTTTGGGCCGTAAGTTATTAAGTTAAAAATACGGCGATGAAAAAATTATCAGGATGTATAATCCGAAAACACGAAGGAATAATAATTGCATTTTCTTCCAAAACCAATTACATGAGTGAACCCATACAACTGCTTGGTATTTCGGGCAGTCTGAGAAAAGGATCTTTCAATACTTCTCTTTTGAATACTGTTATGCAATTATTGCCGGAAGGCGTTGCCATGGAGACTTTCAATATTGGGGAGTTGCCGTTGTACAATGCCGACCTCGATATGCCTGCGGCAGCGCAGCGTCCTGCCGCTGTGCAACGGTTCAGGGATGTGCTGGCTAAATCGGCCGGACTGGTGATCTGTTCGCCGGAATACAATTACGGCATACCCGGTTTGTTGAAAAATGCCATCGACTGGGCTTCGCGGGGAAAAGATTCGCCACTCATTAGAAAGCCCGTGGCCGTTATGGGCGCTACCATTTCGTTGTGGGGCACCGTTCGTATGCAGTTAGATTTTCATAATATTTTCCTTTACCTCGATATGCGGCCGGTGTATAAACCGGAGGTACTGATAGCACAGGCCGAAAGCCGGTTCGATGACCTAGGGAATTTAACCGACAGTAAATCGCGTGACCTTGTTAAAAAGAAATTGGAAGCATTGAAGGCCCTTATCTTAAATGAAAAAAGAGATATTACCACAAGATAGATTCAGGTTGACAGGGTAATAAAGTTGATAAAGGGAGTGTTTTCCCGTATTAGTGATGTGGTGAGAGTGGAGCCAAGGTGCCGGAAAATAAGGTACCCTTATCAACTTTTCAACTTGTCAACATTTCAACTATCTTTACGCCATGACACAGGAAAAAATAAACGATATGAGGTCCCGCCTTGGTGGACTGAGGAGGTTTCTTTGAC
>CBIHPC010000281.1:0-7944 GCA_966211305.1 uncultured Niastella sp. | reverse complement strand
CGGAAGGGGTGTACAGTTGTTTTATTTCAATGGCGCTATCGGTATATATCTTTTTATCTGGCATAGCTGTTTTCTTACTTCTTCTCCCTTATTCGAAATGTTTACACCATTAACTTTTTAGCTTCATAACTCAGCACGTCAGCAACCACATTATGCAAAGAGGCTTTGGGATTTTGCATCAGCATTTCGAGAATGCTGCGGCTGAGGTCCTGACCGGTGGCATCGGCCGGAAGGAAAGAAGCGATCTGGTTTATGATCAGCAGGTTTTGATCTTTCAGGTTGCGAACCGCTTCCCACGATTCCTGGGTTACATAGATCTGCTGGGTAACATTATATTCGAATTCCTGACGTATTTGCTGGATCAACAACATTTGCATATCGCGCGAACTTAGCCCGGCTGTAGCGGTGCGGCCAATAAGGTTGGGCAATGCAATACGGTCAACCAATAACATCAGGCGTTCGTAGGCCTGTAATTGAAGCGGTTGGGTAGATTGGGGGGCTGCGGCTGCTTTTTGTTTTTCGTGCTTTTCGAGCAATTCTTTTGCTTCTTTACGCTGTTTCCAAAACAAAAAAGCGAGGGCGCCGCCGAGGACAAGGGCAATTACAATGGATATTGTCATTTGGGTGGACGTCAGTTCCAATAAATACATTAAATAGGTTTTAGGTTAACAAAAATACAGTTTAACCCCCCAACCCCCTGAAGGGAGCGGAAAGTTTTTAATTTAAGTTATCAGATATTACCAGTTGGTTGCTTAAACGTAGAACTTACGCAACTAGTATAATTACAGGAAGTTACCGGTTGGCAGTTTCCAGTTACCGGGGACCGGTTGCCGGTTGCCGGGGAAGGCGGGTTTCAGGTTTCAAGTTACAGGCTGCAGGGATTTATTTTCGTGAAGCCCTTCCGGGAACCGGACATGCTGCTTACCGGGCTGATCGCTGTTTTTTTGTTACAAAAGATGGAACCTCCTGCTTTCAGGACCTTGCAACGAGGGATCTGAAACCTGCAACACACTGGTAACCGGTTCTTTGTCACTATCTTGTAAATTACTCTTTTCCAATGCCCGGTAACTGGTGCCCGGAACCCGGTAAGCGGATTTTATCGTAATTTTGCAATAATAAATGATTCGAGTATGGATATGACAATGGCCGTTCCTGTGAGTTTTACCGCCGGCGCCCTGGCTGAGATCCGTCGCCTGATGAACGCCCCGGAGTTCGATACAACCAAATTCCTGCGGATTGGCGTGAAAGGGGGTGGATGTTCGGGCCTTTCTTATATTTTGGGTTTCGACGACAAAACAGCCGATGATGAGGTATTTGAGTTCGACGGACAATCCTTTATCATGAATAAAATGCATGGCATTTACCTGATGGGAATGCAAATTGACTGGGCCGAGGGTTTAAATGCCCGCGGGTTCACGTTCAGTAATCCCAATGCCAGCAAAACCTGCGGCTGCGGTACTTCGTTTGCCGTGTAGGAACTTACGCTTTCTATGGTGACTATAAATACCTTCAAACAACTGGCGCTTTCTTTTGCGGGTGTTGAAGAACAACCGCACTTTGAAAAGTCATCTTACAGGGTGAAGAAAAAGATCTTTGCCACCCATGCGCCCGACAGCCATATCATTTGCGTTAAGCTGTCGGAGATTGACCAGTCGGTCTTTTGCGCGTTTGACAAGACCATTATTTACCCCGTAGATAACAAATGGGGCAAACAGGGCTGGACTTTAGTTGACCTGAAGAAGGTTAAAAAAGCAATGTTAGTTGATTTGTTGACTACGGCTTATAATGGAGTTGCTGTGGATAAGGCAACGAGGCAACAAGGCATAAAGGCAAAAAGAAGTTGATAAGTTAATAAGTTAACAGGTTGACAAGGCGCTCACGCGGCATCAGAGACAAGTTAATAGGTTTTCAGCGCTTGCACGATGAATTCGAGGTTAACAAGTTGACAAGGCTCCTGCGCGGCAGTAAGAGCCCTTTCACGTTTCACGAATGACCCACCGATGCATTGAACCTGAAGCCAACGCCATGAATGGTTTCCAGCACAATATTGGGATCGGTTCTGAAATACTTCCGTAGTTTGGTCATAAACACATCCATGCTTCTGCCGAGGAAATAATCATCCTTTCCCCATACGTTCAGCAATACTTCATCGCGTTTTAAAATATGATTGGCATGCTCGCACAGGAACCTGAGCAGGTCGGCCTCTTTTTGCGTTAGGGTAAACGTATCGGTTTGCGTACGCAGTTTGAGATCGGTATAGGAGAACTTCATTTGCCCGATGCTATACTCCTGAATGCTGTCGGCATGCAGTTTACGCGTGCGGCGGATGAACACCTCCATACGCAGCAACAGCTCCTGCATACTGAACGGTTTGGTAATATAATCGTCGGCGCCGGTGAGGAACCCTTTTACTTTGTCTTCTTCCATCGATTTGGCGGTGAGAAATAAAATGGGCACCATATCGCTTAGCTGGCGGATCTTGCGTGCAACGGTGAAGCCGTCTTTATTGGGCATCATAACGTCGAGCAAACAAATATCATACTGCATTTTATCGAACTTTTCGATAGCGGTTTGTCCGTCGGGACATAATACCACTTCATAACCTGCATCCTGCAGGTTGTCTTTGATCACATATCCTAAAGACAGGTCGTCTTCGGCGAGGAGTACTTTAACTTTTTTTGTTAGCATAATCAGCCATTTACTGTTGCTGGAAGAATAAGCCTGAACTCGGTGCCAATACCGGGCAGGCTGTTTATCTTAATGGTGCCATGATGGGCATCGATAATTCTTTTTACGAAATTCAGTCCCAGCCCAAACCCTTTTACATTGTGCACGTCACCGGTAGGCACGCGGTAAAATTTTTTGAACAGGCGTTTCTGGTATTTCTTTTCTATGCCAATACCATTGTCTTTTACGGAAATATAAATGTTCCCGTCTTCGTGCCCGGTTGAAACGATAATGTGTGGTTTAACCGAAAATTTAAGCGCGTTTTCCAACAGGTTCACAACGGCCAGTTCAAGATGTGCGCGATCGGCATACAGTTCAAAATTCTGTTCTTCATCGATGGGAACATCCACATCGGCTTTTTTTTCATCGATAAGCGGCTGCATTTTGGCAACGGCCTGTTCAATGAGGTCTTTCACCGGCACCAGCTTTCTTTGAATAGGCAGGTCTCGCCGGTCGCTGCGGGCAATCTGCAGCAGGCGTTCTACCTGGTGCTGCAAATGCTGGGTCTGGTTTTCGACAATGGTGGCATATTTGCGTAACCGCTCGGGTTGGGTTGTTATTTTTTCATTCAGCAGTACTTCAGCCGATATTTTCATTACGGCGAGCGGTGTTTTGAATTCATGTGTGAAGTTGTTTACGAAATCTTTTTGTATTTCGGCCAGGAACCGTTGCCGGTAGAAAAAGAACAGGATCACCGCGAGGCCAACCAGCACAACGAACAACACGGCGCTGCTGATGAACCAGAAGTTCATTTGCTGCAATACGTATTTATTCCGGTGCGGAAAGTACAGCATGATATAATTATAATTGCGGTTGTACACGGCGAGGTTGATCTTCTCTACATCATAACGCGAAGCGGCGGCCGTAATGTAGGTCGTATGCCTGTAGCCCGGTTGGCCGGCGGTATAAAAGGCAATGTGCGCGTCGGTGAGCACATCGAAATCGTTCAGTTCATGTTGCAGGTACGATGCGATGGAATCCTCAGAATAAGGGTTATCAACCCTGAATATGAAATAATCGGTACGGGGATGTTCTATGAGGTCCTGTAAATGCGTACGGGAGTCAATAAGGTCAAGGTCTTCGTATAGTCCCCTGATACTTTTGACAACATTCATGTTGAATGTTTTTTGTTCAAACGAATACACCTTGTTCAGCCAGAACAACTGCACGATAATGATAAGCGTTATTAAAACACTTGCCAACAGAACCAGCCACCTGAGTGTTGATGATCGCATAAAATCAGATAAACTCCTGTAAGCAAATTTGCCATTCATTATTCTTATTTTTTTTGTAAACTGGTTAACCGCTCGTTAAGGAAAGGTACAACAACTGCTACAGATGGTCAAGGCGGCGGGGTTTGTTAATCACCGGTTAAGCAGCACCCAAAATTTCCTGGGGGTAGCGCATTTGAATACTTTCACATTGTGAAGGTGAGCAGGCAACAGCATTACACATACAAATTATAAGATACACTAAAATAGGTCGGTTTCTTTAGGGTTTAAACGTCGCTCCGGGTGGGCGGCGTTTTTGTTTGCCCTCCGGCCCCCTGAAGGGGGTGGAAATGAAAAATGAAAAAGGGAATACGGAATGGTGAATGTTAAATGTTCAATGTAGAATGTTGAAGGGGCGTTTATTGTTTATGATTTTTGGTTTGTAGTTTATGGTTCTTTTATCCGGGACTTATCAGTAACGACACAGCTACAAAAAACAAAAAGCCCCAACGATACCGTCGGGGCTTTTGATATAGAAAGATATCAATTACGCTTTTTTAGCGAGTGCCGGTTTTGCGGCTGCTGTTTCCGCTTTTTTAGGAGGAGCAGCTTCGCCCAGTGGTTTGTCTTTGGCAAAGTCGACCAGGATCGGCGCTGCTACAAAGATCGAAGAATAAGTACCGGTAATTACACCAATCAACATTGCGAATGCGAAACCTTTTGTTACCTCGCCGCCTACCAGGAACAGGATGAGGATGGTGAGGAACACGGTGAGCGACGTCATAACAGTTCGGCTCAGGGTATCGTTGATCGCTTTGTTAAGAATGGTGGTTTTATCAACATTGTGCATGGTATGACTGTATTCGCGGATACGGTCGTACACGATCACGGTATCGTTCATTGAGAAACCGATAACGGTCAGGATCGCAGCAATGAAGTGCTGGTCAATTTCAAGCGGGAACGGTACTACGTCCTTCAGGAACGAGAACACGGCCAGCGTTACCAGTACGTCGTGCAACAGGGCAATGATGGTACCTACTGAATATCTCCAGTCGCGGAAGCGGATGAAGATATATATAGCGATGATCAGCATTGACCAGAAGGTTGCCCATTGCGCACCGGCTTTCAGGTCATCGGAAATGGTTGGGTTTACCTTATTGCTTCCTTCGAGCAAACGGTTGTTGAAATCCTGCTGGGTAGTACCTTCAGGTAAATAAGATTTCAAACCATTGTATAAGGTGGTTTGCACGGCTGAATCGACACCCAAACCGGTTTCATTTACGCGGTAGTCGGTTGTGATGTTCAGTTTGGCTTCGCTGCCATACGTTTTAATAACGGGCGTGCTGCCAAACGTTTTTTCCAGCGTATTGCGAACCTGTTCGGCATTTACCGCTTTACCAAAGTTAACTACATAGCTTCTGCCGCCGCTGAATTCCACACCGTACCTGAAACCGTGGAAGAATGAAGCCACACCCAGTAACAATACGACTACTGAAATACCATAAGCCACTTTACGGTACTGGATGAATTTGAAGGCCGCGTGTTTGAATATGCGTTTTGATAAAGCTGTGAAATAATTGAAGTGCCTGTTCTTGTTGGTATAGAAATCAGTGATCAGGCGTGATACCAGGATACCGCAGAACAATGATAACAGGATACCGAGGATCTGGGTGGTAGCGAAACCTAATACAGGGCCTAAACCGTAAATGAACAGGATGATAGCGGTTAACAGGGTGGTGATGTGCGCATCGAGTACCGGAGGTAATGAGCGCAGGTAACCTGTTTTAACTGCCTGAGCGTAAGTGTTGCCTTTCGACAGCTCCTCTTTAATACGCTCAAAGATGATTACGTTGGTATCTACCGCCATACCGATGGTTAACACCAGACCCGCAATACCGGGCGCTGTTAAGGTGGCATTCAGGGCGCTCAATACGCCGATGGTAAATAACAGGTTCAATATGAGGGCGATGTTGGCAACAATACCTGCGGTATTGTAATAAACCAGCATCAGGGCGAATATTACGATGAATGAAATGCCGAAGGCCATCATACCGCCGTTTACGGCCTGCTCACCGAGGGTGGGGCCCACCACCTGTTCCTGAACGATAATGGCTGGTGCTTCCAGTTTACCGGCTTTCAGGATGTTGGCGAGGTCATTGGCTTCTTCGATAACCAGTTGCTGGTTCTTTCCGCCTGAACCCATGGTGATACGTGAGTTACCGCCATCGATCTTTTGAATAACGTTGGGGGCGCTGTAAACGATGTCGTCGAGAACGATGGCGATTGGTTTGCCAACGTTCTTTTCGGTCATGCGGGCCCATGTTCTGCCGCCGCTGGGGTTCATTTCCATTGAAACGGCCACTTCGTTGGTAACCTGGTCAAACTCCTGGCGGGCATCTTCGATAGCGTCGCCTTCGAGTTCGGCCTTGTCTTTACCGGGAACTGTTTTGATGGCATACAGTTGCAAAGCATTGCTCAACTTGCCTTCCGCATCGCGGTCCTGTTTGCCCCAAAGGAATTTCAGGTTGGCAGGGAAACTGTTGCGTACTACAGGGATGCTCAGGTATTTGTTGATAGTGCCTGTATCGGAAAGCAGGGCCATACCGAGGTAAGGCGAGTAGCTTACTTTACCGGTTTGGGGATCCTGTTGCGGCGGGAAGAATCTTATTTTGCTGGCCAGAATATTGCGGCTGGCGGCTGAAGTGTCTTTTACCACTACACCGTTTGAATCGGTTTTAGTGACAGCCAGGTAATCGTCGAGCGCTTTGGAAGCGTTCATCACTGAAGAAGATAATTCTTCGAGGGTATATACTTCCCAGAACTGCAGGTTGGCTGTCGATTGCAGGTATTTACGAACCCTTTCAGGATCGCTGGCGCCTGCCAGTTCTACGGTGATGATACCTTTGTTCTCGTCGAGGCTGATGTTAGGCTGGGCAACACCGAATTTGTCAATACGCTTTTGCAACACCTGGTAGGTTTGCTTCATTGCGGCATTGGCCTGTTCGTGGATGTAGCTTAACACTTTGCTGTCAGAAGCGTTTCCGCTCAGTTTGTTGTTTGAATTAGCGAACAGCGGGGCAAGTCTGCCGCCCGGGTTCTGTTGGCTATAAGCTGCGGCAAACAGATCGATGAAGTTTCGGTCGCTATTGATCTTTCTCGCTTGCGCTTCGGCGATCGCTTTTAACAACTGAGGGTCTTTGGGATTGTTAGCCAGGCCTTTAATGAGGCCGTCGAGGGCTACATCCATCGTCACGTTGATACCGCCTTGCAGGTCGAGCCCCAGCAACAGTTCGCTTTCTTTAGCTTTCTGATAGGTTTGACCCCACCAGGTAATTTTTTTGTCTCTTGAAGCAGTCAGCAAGCTATCGAGATAAGCGTCGCGTACATTGTCCACGGTATCCTTGTAATAGGCCCGGGCTTCGGTGTTGTTGGGGTACTTTTGGGCAGGAGTAAGGGGATAGGCCCGTTTCACATAGGCATCTGCTTTTTTACCCATTTCCTTTTCGTGCTGGTTAACAAACCAGGTAAACGAAAGCTGGTATAAAGAGATCAGGATCAACAGACCTGCAAAAATGCTAACCAGTGCTCTCATTGGATTGTGTCGTTTATTTTTTTAGAGTTGGCAAAGATAGTGTTTTCGATCAGAAACAGGTTACAAGTTACAGCGCCTGTCCCGGATTTATCGTGATTTCACGGGGATTTCCGGATTTCCGGCCCGCTTTCACCCCCATCAGCATTTCCTGGTTCAAATTCAGGATTTTAAGTTTACGCTAAAACGTCTATTTTGGCGAAAATTGTGGTGAAGTATCCTGGAATTTTGCAATTTATGCAGTTTTCTGCCTTTTAGCCGCTGCAACCTGTAACCTGCAACCTGTATGAGCCTCCTGTTTTTTCAAATGTCAAATTTTTGGCCCGGGGCCTTTTTTCAAACCAGCACATTAGCGCTTTTGGTGTACTTTTGCGGCACAAAAAAACTATCAACCAATAAATAGTATGCAACTTTCAT
>CBIHPC010000280.1:0-7948 GCA_966211305.1 uncultured Niastella sp. | reverse complement strand
AAAAGTGATCCTGAGCGATGTAGTTACGCATAGATCTTCCCTCACGCCGGAGACTATTCTAAGAAAAATAATAGTCCTGGTGCCAAAGGAAACCCATCTCCATTATATAAGACATATTCATTCTCCGATGAAATTATGTTTGTCAAATTGCCCCGGCACTTAAATATTTAATGGTTATTAAATTACCTTTCAATTTTAATAATTCTTCGTTTTAATAATAAAAAATCACCATTTGACTGGCCGCATCTAATCAATAGAATATTATGACAATAAGCCGTTACGCCGCACTACTTATTTTTGCGCTTACCTTTTTTCATGTGAATGAAATGTATGCGCAGAAAGGTCGTAAGAAAGGTGATAATCCTAGAAGGATAATAAATATCGTCAACTTTATCAGGTTACTGGAGCCCCGCGATTCGGCTGTAACCAAAGACGTACTTTACCAGACTGTTGTAAAGCAGATTGACCTGATGAAAAAATACAAAGTAGGTGGTACCTTTTTACTGCAATACGATGCCTTGATAGATCCCCGCTATCAGCGTTTACTTAAAAGCCTTCCCAAAGATCAGTTTGAAATTGGCGCCTGGTGGGAGCTTCCGCAACCACTCATTGAGAAAGCCGGCATTAAATGGAGAGGACAACATGCCTGGGACTGGCATTCCGATGTAGGTTTCTCTGTTGGCTATACGCCGGCGGAACGTGAAAAGATCATTCAGGTTTATTTCAATGACTTCAAAAACATATTTGGATACTATCCAAAATCTGTAGCCTCCTGGGTGATCGATGCACACAGCCTGGTGTATATGTATGATAAATATAAAATAGTAGCTTCTGCCAATTGCAAAGATCAGGTAGGAACAGACGGGTTCACGCTCTGGGGCGGATACTGGAACCAGGCTTACTATCCAAGCAGATTCAATTCCTATATGCCTGCCCAGCATGCAGAAAAGCAGCTTCCTGTACCTGTATTCAGAATGTTGGGAAGTGATCCTATACGGCAATATGCAGATGGTGGCACTGTGACTACATTGGAGCCTGTATATACACATGCAGGTGGAAATGAACAATGGATTAATTGGTTCTTCGATATTTTTTCCAACGATCCTGTGCTGGGTTTTCAATATACACAAGCAGGCCAGGAAAATTCTTTTACCTGGGCGGCCATGCAAAAAGGACTGGAAATGCAAATGCCCATCATTGCGCGTTTAAAAAACGAAGGAAAAGTACAGGTTGAAACAATGGAACAATCGGGTCGTTGGTTCAGGCAAACCTATAAGGTAACACCTGCAACTACCTTTGCCGCAACAAAGGATACAGGCACGGGCAATAAGAAAACCCTTTGGTACAATAGTCGTTTTTACCGTACAAATCTCTTATGGGAAAATGGCCATTTATGTATTGATGATATTCATTTATTCAATGAGGCGGTTCCGGATAAATATCTGAAGAGTGTGACAAACGTGAATAAAAGCTTTTTCTATACACTTCCTATTGTAGATGGTTTTCAATGGAAGGAGCGTGACCGTGCAGCAGGCTTTCGGCTAATGGAAACCAATGATGGAAATGAGCAGGAAATAAGTGGGGGAGATCCGGTATTTAGCAACAGGGGAAAAAGTACTGCCAATGTTTTCTGGCCTTGTAATAAAGGCAGCTTCAACATTCAACTGCAGGAAAATAAACTGATCATTACCTCTGGTAATAGGGATACGGAAAATTGGTTCCTGAAACTTTACGTTGGTACTCCTGCAAAAACGGCTTTTCAAAAAGTTGACAGCATGCAGGCAATGTACACATTTGACAGCCATACTTATTACCTGAAAGTAATGCAAGGTAAATTGGAGGCAGATACTTCGGGTGTTTTATACCGAATAAAACCGCATGGCGGAGCCATTGTGTTATACCTGAAAGATGAGTAAGTTTAATCGGTTTGTTCTTAATTATTGATTACAGAATAGGTACATAACGGACCAGCATGGATTAATATAAGAAAAGTTGGAGATATCTCCAATCTTCCCCCTTAGTGCCCGGGACAAGAATTAACCTGGTCAAAGTTCATTCCTTTATGCCGGCTGTCGGTTTTCTTCTATTTTCCCCCTTCCCGGCCATATAATTTTGGTTCCATAATAACCATCTTTATTATGAACCGGATAATTATCGTTACCGTTTTACTTATAACTGCCAGTATAGCTGCGGTATATTTCGCCGGAAGCGCCTACTGCACAAGTACCGCTCAATATGCCGGCATGTTGCTGCCGCGTATTTTGGATTATAAAATATTCGCAGGCGAACCGGTTGCGCTTATTCCCGGTAATGGCTTTCAGTTATATGAACCGGCAACGGGTTTGTTTACCGATTATGCCGAAAAACAACGGTTGATAAAACTGCCCGCCGGTAAAGCCATCGTAGCGGTGAATGATGGGCTGCCCCAATTTCCCGATAGCACCATCCTGGTTAAAACCTTTTATTACTTTAACGATAAAAGAAATATATCGAAAGGCAAACGCCTTATCGAGACGAGGCTACTGGTTAAGAACAATGGCCAGTGGATAGCAGGTACCTATGTGTGGAATGAAACACAAACCGATGCCGTGCTGGTAAGCAAAGGAGCTACAACTGCTGTTTCATGGATCGATGAAAATGCAAATACCAGGAATATTACTTACCGTATACCAGCACCAAAAGATTGTGCTTCCTGTCATAATAGTAATAATTTGCTGATGCCGGCCGGACTTAAGATGCGGAACCTTAACCGGAACGTAGTGCGGAATAATGCTACCGTTAATCAATTACAATATTTACAGAATACAGGCTTGTTGAGCCCTGTTGATGCGGCCCGTATCACTTCATTGCCCGACTGGCAAAATGAAAAATATACTATCCCGGAAAGGGTACGGGCATACTTCGAAATGAATTGTGCGCATTGTCATAATGATAAAGGTTCCTGCGCCCGTTCACCTTTACGCTTCGGTTGGGAAATACCATTGGCAGATACCCGCATTGAAAACAATAAACACCGCATCATAAACCTGATGGAAAAAGGGAGAATGCCACGCATCGGCACCACCATCGTCGATGCAGAAGCCCTGACACTGATCAAAAAATATTTTCAACAATAATATAAAACCGCTTACAATGACTTTGGCAAATGTCACCTTACTGATCGCCGCTTTTCTTACCGCACTTATTGCCGGGCTCTTTTATTCCTATTCCTGTTCGGTAAATGCCGGACTGGGCAAACTGCCCGATGCCGCTTACCTCGCAGCTATGCAGTCGATCAACCGCGAGATCCTGAACCCTTTATTCTTTATGAGTTTTATGGGTACATTGTTCCTGTTGCCCCTCGCCACCTGGTTGCAATTCAGTAATCCGGTATCAACCCGGTTTTACTTCATGCTGGCCGCAACTCTGGTATATGCAATTGGCACTTTTGGGGTTACTATATTGGGCAATGTTCCTTTAAACAATGCGCTCGATGGTTTTCAATTGCAGTCTGCATCGCCCGGCCTGTTGCATCAGCAAAGAGAATTGTTTGAAAAACCCTGGAACCGGCTGCACAGCATTCGCTCCATTGCCAATGCCATTGCATTGATACTGGTGCTTGTAGCCTGTATAATAAAAACAGATACACTTAAGCCGGAATAATACCTTCTGGCCCAGTTGTACCTGTTTTCACTTTCTGCCGGCGATGAAAATCTATGGCCTTATAGCTGTTTATTAAAAACTACTTAAGCGGCAGATTACTGTTGCCGATATCGCGGTAAATTTTCCAGCCATCGTTCTCCGGTTTCCATACCACAATATATTTGCCTTTGTCGAGCGTTTTATTACCGGCGCCAATAACCTCAAACATGCCTGTTTCAACCAGCAGTTCGGCATTACCGGTAAGGTCCTGGGTTGTTAGTTTCAACTCTTTCATTCCTGACCTTATAGCGCCGCCCCAGGCCGAAGCAATGGCTGCACCTTTAACAGGTTCGCTGTTGTCGAACATCAGCCAGGCATCATCGCCATAGTGTGCCGCCAATGCGTTGGAGTCACCCTTTTTTACTTCATCCATAAACTTCGCATTTTCACTTTCTATCCATGACCTTGCTTTGCCGGGATCGAATGCGGCGGTTGAATCGGCCATTGTATTGTCGCCGGTTTTCTCAGTGGCGGTTTCCTGGCAGGATGTAATCAGGGTTATTGCGCTGGCAATTAATAGTAGCGAAAAAAGATTTTTCATGTTGATGATTTTGTATGAAGTTATACGCTTTATGATTCAATGCCGTTTTGTGAATTCGAATTTGATCAGGATCAAATATGCTGTTGGTTTGTTGCCGTTCAAACACTAACACATAAGTGAAAACATGATCATTATCAACTTTCCAGGGGGTGTTTGTATATTAAATTGTCCTAATTTTAAAATACCATATTTTCTCACCATTAAACTTCCTTTCATGGACACTGCTTACATCGGCAGCATAGTATTGTTTGCCGGCAACTTCGCTCCCCGCGGCTGGGCCCTTTGCCAGGGACAACTAATGAATATTGCACAGAATACCGCTTTGTTCTCTATTCTTGGTACAACCTATGGTGGCGATGGGAGAACTACATTTGCATTGCCCGATCTTCGGGGTCGCGTACCTGTTGGGCAGGGCCAGGGTCCTGGTTTGAGCGCCTGGCCATTAGGGCAGTCACTCGGCGTAGAAACCGTTTCATTGATCCAGAGTCAAATGCCTGCTCACAACCATTTAGTTGAGGTAAGCGGCAGTACGGCCAACACGGATACTGCAAACAACAATTACCTGGCCATGTCAAATGCCACCTACGGCGGTGACACAATACCCGTAAATACTTATAATGGTACGCCTACGGCAACACTGGCCGTAAATAGTATTAGTGTTGCCGGCAGCAGCATGCCGCATGAAAACCGCCAGCCCTCGTTATGTTTGAACTATATAATTTGCATAGCGGGTTTATTCCCATCCCGGAATTAAGGATGATCTGATTTGTGCCTGTAAAAAATATGCGAACAGGCATTGTCTCAAATTCTACCATTTGTTTACCGCTTTTGCATTACCTGCAATCTGCAGGGAGGGACGTTGTTGTCTTTTCTGCAGAACTGGCCGTTAATGAAAAAGGAACGGTTGCCGCTTTTTGTGCAGGTGCAGGAATTCCCTGTACACATGAAAAGAGCAGTGGCCGGTTTTTGTACGATTGGGTAAACGATCAACGCCCGGATGTCATTTTTGTGATTGGCTATAATGAGATCATTCGTCTTAAACGGTTCAAAACTTATGTGCCCGTTCTTTATAATGTGCATTTTGGCCACTTGCCGGAGTACAGGGGACCCAACCCTGTATTCTGGCAATTAAAGAACGGCGCTCCTTCGCTGGCTATCACTATTCACTGTATCAGCGAACGGATCGATGCAGGCGCCATTGCCTGGAAAAAAGAATACAGGAATGAACCATTCTTCAGTTTCGGTTATGTACATCAGTTAATGAGCCATTACCTGGTAGAAGGGGTGGATCACCTGCTGGAATTGCACCGGCAGAATAAGGCTGTTGCCGTAGAACGGCAGGATGAACAACAGGCTTTTTATTTTTCCGGGCCGGCTCCGGGCGATGTTTGCATTAACTGGATGAACATGAACGCCGTTGACATTTGCAACCTGGTAAAAGCCTGTAATCCCTGGAACAATGGCGCAATAACTTCTTACAATGGTTTTGAAGTGCGGATCGCCGATGCCGAGCCCGCACTACCGAATGCACAGATGCCACATGCCCCCGGCACTATTCTCGATACTTCCAACATTTTTCTGATCTCATGCATCAACAACGAAGTGCTGCACATACATACCCTTATGGTTAATGGTGTTTTAATGCCCGGCCGGTTTGCAGCGAAATATGGCTTTTTGAAAGGCGGGTTATTTAAATAAATTTTGAAAACACCAGGTTATGATAAGAAAAATACACAATGTATACATTGTATGCACCCTTTTGCTCTTGCTGGGTTGCCGGCCTGGCTTAAAGGCGCAAACCATTTTAACGCCCGGGGATATTGTTGTTTTAGGCTGGAACTCCGATGAAACATATCCGAACCAGAAATGGGCCTTTTTAGCAATGACAGATATACTTGCGGGTACCAACATCATTTTTACTGATAATGGATACGATGCCTCTACCGGTAACTTCAGAGCAGCCAGTTCAAATGATGGCTTTATGACCTATACCGTACCTTCATTGATATCGAGAGGGGCGGTAGTTTATGGAACCAATACCACCATTAATGGTTCCACTACAGGCGTATCGGGGCAATTGGGGCAGACAGGGACGCCGGGTTTCGGTTTTAGTAATGGGGGCGACCAGATAATTGCATACCAGGGAAGTTCAGGTACGGCAAGCGGCGCTACTTTTATTTATGCATTGAATACGGGGCAGAATAGTTTATACGGAACTAATGGCAGTTGGTATACAGGCGGCGCGGCTGTTACGCTTGATCCCCTCTCTTATATGCCTCCCGGTTTAACAAACGGTGTTACGGCGGTTGCCTTAACAAGCGGCGGCGGAAATTTTTCAGTTGGCACGGGTTTATTGGGGTCAGCCAATTACGGATTCGACAACATGGCCTACGGCGGCACAACTACCGGTACGAAGAGTACATTGCTCACCGCCATTGCCAATCCGGCAAACTGGTTGGGCAGTGATGCAACTGCTTTCAATCTGGCAGCAGGCAGTGGCGTTTTTCCCGGTAATGTTTTCTCGGTATTACCCGTTACATTACTTCATTTCTTGGCAGAAGAAGCAACAGCCGGCACCGTTAAACTTAGCTGGGGCACGGCCATGGAAGTGAACAACGATCATTTTACCATCGAAAGAAGCAGTGATGGGCTGCATTATACGGCGATAGGCACTGTACCGGGCAAGGGTGACAATGACCTGCCGGCTGATTATTCGTTTACCGATAATGCGGCTGAACAGGGAAGTAATTATTACCGCTTAACACAGTTCGATCGCGACGGCCAGTCAAAGATCCTGGGCACCAGAAAGGTTGAGGTGCGGGAGATCGCATTGCGGGTAGGACCCAACCCGGCAGTACATTTTGTTGACGTTGCATTTACCGGCGGTGCATGGCGCGCAATAAAGTTATATAACAGTGCCGATCAGTTGATGCAAACCATTTCACCGGCATCAACCGCCAGCCGTATAAGGATCAGTTTACAAAACTGCCGCGCCGGCACTTATTACCTTGCATTTGTTGCAAATAATGGACAGGGCAATACAGTGCGGAGATTTGTGAGGCGGGAGTAAGGTTATTGTGATAATTTGCTAATTTGATAATGTGATAGTGAATACAGGATCGTGAATACTGCACGTGGGCTTTGTGGAAGGAGACAAATTCCCTGGAGCAACCTGTCAGTTGCGTCTGCCTTTATCTGCAGGCAGGCGTTTCTGACAGGTTTTTTGTAAAAAAGCGAAGCAGCTCAAATGCCGGAGAACCGGGCCCGGATCGGTTGGGGATGCATTTTCCCGGATCCGGGCACCAACCGGAATCCGGGATTAATTTTTTATTTAATAAAAAATGGATAACTTAACAGTATAATAGCTCTTAAAACTATTACCATGGATACGGTAAGAGATATACTGCAAATTAAAGGACATGTGGTATATACGGTAAGTCCGGAGAGCTCCGTATACGAAGCTTTAGAAACACTGGAAACGAAGAACCTCGGTTCCCTGGTTGTTTTGGAAGAGAACGGTAAACTGGATGGTATTTTTACAGAACGTGACTACGCCCGCAAAGTAATATTAAAAGGAAGATCCTCAAAAGAGACCAGGGTTATGGACATTATGACCGAAAGCCCGGTGTTTGTTACTCCTGATACTAAGATCGAATACTGCATGCAATTGATGACTGATAAACATATCCGTCATTTACCTGTGCTCGAAGACAATGAATTAATCGG
>CBIHPC010000279.1:0-8001 GCA_966211305.1 uncultured Niastella sp. | reverse complement strand
AAAAGCCGATTACTATTCAGCCGCCCGGTATTATGAAAAATATTTAGGTACGGCCGGCCGGAAAATGAAAAAGGATGAGTACAGTCCGTATACAGTGCCATCTTCTGCAGTGAAAAAGAAAAACGAGGCGGTTAGCAGTAAACAGCTGGCATTGTACCGCGTGGCGGAAAGTTACCGCCTGTTGCATGACCATGCAAAGGCCGCCACCTATTACGAGAAAACGCTGGATGCCAATGCCGGCGAATTTCCGTTGGCCCGCTACTATTATGCCCTCACGCTAAGGGCGCTTGCCAGATATGACGAATCGGAAAAAGAATTCAACCATTTTCTCGATGAACATACTACAGATGATACCTATTCCGAATCGGCTAAAAAGGAACTGATGAGCCTGCGCTTTATTCAGGCCCAGTTAAAAAAGAAAGACCTGAAGTTATATAATGTGCATAAGGCCGGTACACCCATCAATACGGAAGGCGCCAATTATGCACCGGTATGGCTGACCGAAAATACCCTGCTGTTCACTTCAACCCGCGTTGATAGTAACGCAAAGAACCAGTCGCACGTAAATCGGGTGTATTCCACGCCGGTAACCGAAGGCCTCACCGGTGAAGTAAAACCATTGCCCCTGCCACAGGCAAACTCCCAACACCAGGGGGTGGTGAGCCTTACACCTGATGGTAATACCCTTTTTCTTACCAGGTGGATGATCGGTGGTGGCAAAAAAATATCAGGTATTTACAGCAGCAGGAAAAACGGTAACGACTGGAGTGAACCTGTTCTGCTCGACAGTACTATCAATGCCGCAGGCGCCAGCACCCAGCAGCCATTTGTAATGCCCGGCGGCAAATATTTATTGTATAGCAGCGACAAAGCCGGCGGTTTTGGCGGTTTCGACCTTTGGTATGCCGAACTCGACGACAGCGGTAAACCCATTCGCACCGCGAACATGGGTAACGTAATCAATACCGTAAACGACGAACAGGCGCCCTACTACCACGCCGCTTCTTCAACACTGGTGTTCTCCGGTAATGGCAGGATAGGCATGGGTGGTTATGATTTCTTCTACAGTAAGGGAACGATCGGCAACTGGGCCGCGCCAATCAACTTCGGTTACCCGGTGAATTCGGTAAAAGACGATATCTATTTCGTAAGCAGGGGCAGCGCAAGGAATGTGCTGGAAGATGTATGGATGAGCTCTGACCGCGAAGCAGTGTGTTGCCTTGAATTGTTCTACCTGAAAAAAACAATGCCAAAGAAACAGGTGAGCGGACAGGTGGTAGCCTGCGAAGATAAAATGCCATTACAGGGCGTTACCATCAATATCCTCGATACGGTTCAGAATAAAATAGTGTATACGCAAACAACTGCCGGCGATGGAAACTATTCCTTTATGCTCGATGAGTTTCAGCCATTGAAAGCGGTTGCTACCATCAGCGGGTACAGCAATGGCTCATTGCCTTTTTATGCGCCATCAGATGAAGAAGCCGAGCTGCTGGTGAACCCTGCTATTTGTCTTGTAAAAGACCTGCCGCCGGTTGATGAAGCCATCGTAATGGATAATGTGTATTATGATTTCGATAAAGCCACACTGCAAAAAGCATCCTATGCATCGCTCGACAAACTGGTCGGGTTGCTGAATACGCATCCGGAGATCACTATAGAATTGAGCGCACATACCGATAACAAAGGAACGGAAGAATATAACCAGCGCCTGTCCGATGCCCGCGCCCGCAGTTGCATGGAATACCTGGTCAGTAAAGGAATTGATAAAAACCGCCTGCAGGCAAAAGGATATGGTTCAACCCGGCCGATTGCACCGAATACGAAGGAAGATGGAAGCGATGATCCGGAAGGAAGGCAGAAGAATCGTAGGACAGAGTTTAAGGTGTTAGGGAAGTAGGGGAGTTGACGAGTTAACAAGTTGACGAGTTAACAAGTTGATGAAGTTGATAGAATTGATAAAGGGTGGTTCACCCTGGACTGCTTTAAGCTGTATTCGCTTTAGGCTTTCGGTTGTATTTGTATTCGCTTGCGGCTTATAGCTTGCAGCTTGTAGCTGTATTCGCTTGCGGCCGATTCACCAAAAAACGTACGCACATGAAGTATCTGATCACACTTTTGTGGGTGATGGCCACCTGTATTCATATACAGGCCCAGCAGAAACCACACTATACACAGTACATACTAAACCAGTACATTCTGAATCCCGCATTGACGGGGATCGAAAACTATACCGATATAAAGGTGAGCCATCGCCATCAATGGGCGGGGGTGCAGGATGCGCCGGTTACCTCGTATGTAACCTTACATACGCCCATCAATAAAAAAGATTACCGCACAACTGCCACTTCCTTTGAAGTGCCGGGTGAAAACCCGCGCGGTCAGCGGTATTGGGAAGAATACACCGCTGCCGAACCGCATCATGGGGTTGGACTGCAGGTTATCAACGACCGCACCGGTCCGTTAAATTATTTTTCCGCCTACGGCACCTACTCTTATCATTTAGGCATAAGTGCGAGAACCAGTCTCGCCGCCGGTTTTGGCGCCGGTTTCACCAATATCAGTTTAAATACCAATAAACTCGATTTCGGTAACCTGCAGGTTGATCCCGCGGTATATAACAATGGTATGATCAATACCATGAAACCCGATTTTATGGCCGGTATCTACCTGTATTCAGCCGATTATTTTGTAGGGGTTTCCGCGCAGCAGATCATTCCGCAAAAGGTGAGCTTTTCAGACAATTCAGTAAAAACCAACAGTGGGAAAACGGTGCCGCACATTTTTGCTACCGCAGGTTATCGCTTTTTGCTGAGTGAGGATTTCAATCTTACGCCATCGGTGATGGTGAAATATGTACAACCGCTGGCTACGCAGATCGATTTCAATGCCAAACTGCAGTATCGTGATGTGGCCTGGTTTGGGGCGGGTTACCGCTATGACGATGGGTTTGCCGCCATGGTAGGCATGAATATAAGCCACCGGTTCAATATCGGCTATTCTTATGATTATACAACATCGGGGTTAAATATAGTGAGCAAAGGCTCGCATGAATTTCTTGTGGGTTTCCTGCTTGGAAATAAATACGATGATGGATGTCCGAGGAATGTTTGGTAAGGATGAACGCTGAACGCAATGAGCATTCCCCGCCGCATTAACCATTTTACCTTTTCATCATTAATGCAACCGGTTAAGTATTTCCATACTGTATTATTGATCGTATCCTTCTCAGTACAGGGGCAAACCTGTTTGCCGGTTACCATAACCCCGGTCATTACACCGGCGGTATGTGGAGGTGGTATAAAGAATGGCATACGGGCTGGGTTGAAGTATTACGCTAAACATCATTTATCACAAACACTAAATAAAAACAAGAACATGAAACGCACAAAACGATGGCACCTGCACCATTTATTCTATTACCTGCTGGCCGTTTCGCTCACCTTCACGGCCTGTAAAAAAGGTGATCCCGGTCCGCAGGGCGAAAAAGGCGACAAAGGCGACACCGGTGAAAAGGGGCCGCAGGGAACCAAGGGCGATCCCGGTACTGCCAATGTAATGTATTCCGATTGGCTCGATCTTGGTTTTCAGCTTGACCAACCGAGTGGCATTTATTTCACCCTGATCCAGGAACCGAAACTTACTGATGATCTTTTGAGTACCGGTGAAGTGAAAGTGTACATCAACCTGGGAACGCCTGCTGAAAAAGCGGTGTCTGTATTGCCATACCGTTCGGGTAATGCGCAGATCACTCCATTCTTTCTGGAAGGTGTTATCGAGCTCGATGCAAATGTGAATGCTTCTACCGCCACCGATCCAACAACCGGCGATAAATTCCGTCAGTACCGCTATGTGCTGATCCCCGGCGGCGCGCATGTGCGTGCCGAGAAAAAGATCAACTGGGATAATTACGAAGAGGTAAAGGCATACCTCGGGTTGAAGGACTAGCGCCGGATATGAATAACTGCAATTATTTTATAAGCGACTTCATCAACTTACAAAAAACGTGACCGCGTAAATGCATTTAAACAGGTATGGGCAGTGCTTTTTCTCGTGCGTTACGTTTGGCCCCGGCGAATAGCCGGGGTTTTGTTTTTTATAATCCAGGTTCGGGTTTTTGGCCTGAAGCTTTTTTAATTACAATTACACTCATCCTGTAGGTGCTTATATTTAAAATCTCCACAACCCGTAAAACCAACATCCTGATACGGTAATCCTGCACGTTATTTAAAGTTAATACCCTGCCCGGAGTCAGACCCGGACTAATGAAAAACCAGCTTATGAGCAATCCGCTGTTTAAAAAGATCAATATCTTTCTAAAAGTCAACGAACAAACGATCGATAGCTACTTCAATGCCAATGACCCGGCGCCTATCTATAAACGGCAGCTGAGTCAGGAGTTCGAGGAATATATTATGAACTATGCGCCCAGCATTAAAAGATATTCAACCGTTACCTACAAGCTGAACTGTGTAAATGAATCCGATAAAGAATATATAGATCCGCTGGTACATGCCATCCGCCGGCATTTCTCCTTAAAAAAATCGATCAGGGAAGCCGAATTCAAAAAGTTCAAAAAACGCAACTGGGTGCTGCTGGCCTTCAGTTTGATCGTTGTGATGTTCTTCCAGGGTGTAATGCCACTGATCTTCAATGTAGAGCACCGCATTCATTCGGCATTCAGCAATGCGCTCGATGTATTCAGTTGGGTGATTCTGTGGAAACCTATTGAAAAGCTGATCTTTTACTGGAACCCGTTCCTTAAAGAGATCTCCATCTTCGATAAACTGATAAATGCACCAATAATTATTGTGGGTGAAAAAAAGGAAATGGCGCCGTTGGAGCAGGAATGTGCAGCATGAGAGCATTTGCTTCCATATTAATGATAGCCCTCGTGTTTACCTGTAACCGGGGATCTGCCCAGTCTGAGGTAATGTTTGAACAATATCATGTAATAAACGCAAACCAGCCTTCCTTATACATGCCTGTGATGCATTACCAGCACTCAAAGAACTGGTATGCCGAAGCGCGGTATAATTATGAAGATGTTGAAACTTTCTCCCTGTATCTCGGCCGGGCCTTCAACGGTGAAAAGAATGCATTCAATTATTCTGTTGTTCCCATGTTGGGCGGTTCGGTGGGTCGATGGCAGGGCGTTTCAACAGGTTTGAATATAGATGTAGGCCTGAATGATTTCTTCTTTTCTTCTCAATCACAATATTCGAGATCAACCGGTTTGTACGGCGATTATTTCGTATATAACTGGTCTGAAGTAGGTTATCAAAGCCTTAAATGGTTGTATGCCGGTTTATCCCTGCAACATACCCACGAACGGTTTGCAGGCAGTGAGCTGCAGCCGGGTTTTATGGTTGGGTTTACATTCAACCGCTTCACCATTCCTTTATATACCTTCGAGCCCTTTAATAGCGGCAGGAACTTTATCGTAGGCGTTACGATGGAGTGGACGCATAAGAAGAGGAAACAACCGGCGTTGGTTAAAGATGAAACAACCGGTAGGACTTCAGCTTTCGGGAAGTAAGATCGTGAAACGTGAGCCGGGAAACGGCAATCGGCAAACGTGAATCGGCAATAATAACTGCTCGCAAAGCTCGCATACACCGTTGACCCGCCCACCCGCCAACCCGCCAACCCGCCCACCCGTTAACTATGATAAGCAATACCACCTATGCCTGTTTCGGTATACCTTTAAATTGTTTTGGAAACGAACATAGATTTCATGTTACGTATACAAGGTTCCGTTATTTAGCGTATCCAACAGTTTGGATGTTCTAAAATCCTGTTATGAAACACCGTTTGACCATTCTATTTGCATCGCTGTTTGCTGTATGCGCACATGCCCAGGTTAAGATCGGCGACAATCCCGACACGATCAATCCCAATTCGCTCCTCGAGCTCGAAAGCACCAATAAAGGTTTTTTGCCGCCGCGGGTAGCATTGAACAGCACCGTTTCCGTTGCGCCATTGACCGGCGCCGTTACAGCCGGTATGCTGGTGTACAGCACCGGAGGTTCGCTGGCCGACGGTTATTACTACTGGAACGGAACTTCATGGCGGCTGGTGGCTACCAGTGAGCTGAACACCGTTTCCAAATCAGCTTCCGCCACGCTTACGAAAAATGAGACGTTTGTACTCGCCAGTAACGATATTACCCTCACATTGCCTGCCATTACCGCTTCAGACAATGGCTTAAGTATAACCATAAAGAATGTAGGCTCGCATGTGCACCTGGTAACAGCCAAAAGCAACAGCGGCGCTACCATCGACGGTGATACCATTTCAAGCTTAACGCGCTATGCTGCCCAAACTTTTGTTGCCAGCGGCGGTAACTGGGTTATAAAAAATAAAGTGAACCAACCGGCGCATACGCTCGATGTAAATGCCAGAAGCAGCTGGGCCAACCTGCAGGAAGCGATAGAATTTCTAAATGCGCATATGACCGGCCCTACCGTGGTCAGGCTGAGTGAAGAAATATACGAAATCTCCGAAACGCTGGTTATTGATCTGCCATACACACTTACTTTTCAGGGATTGTCGTATGGCAATTCAACGATAGCTGCTGCAAGCGGGCTTGCCGGAAAACCTATGTTCAGGTGCGTATCGGATTGTAACTTTAAAATGTTACAGTTTGATGCCACTTTGCTGACGGGCTATGGTTCAGCCGAAGGGGAAGATGCTATCAGGTTGGTGGGCCCGGGTACTTACAATGAAGTAAAGGATTGCACTTTCGACCGGTTTTACAATACCATCCTGGATT
The DNA here is from genome assembly GCA_966211305.1 of uncultured Niastella sp. Lineage (GTDB taxonomy): Bacteria > Bacteroidota > Bacteroidia > Chitinophagales > Chitinophagaceae > Niastella. The sequence goes on along the minus strand of CBIHPC010000279.1, from coordinate 1,226 downwards.
CTACAGATGCCGAACTATGGGTGTTCGAGACCGATATATCCCATGCACAAAATAATGGCATACTGATTCATGGCGCATCAGGCGTAATAGTAAAAGTAGCAGAAACCGATTTTATCGGGTGCAAACGGGGAGTGAATTTAGATAAGGGAACAGATGCCATCATTCAACTGGCTTCCGGCGGGTATTATAATGACGGCGGAACCGATACCGCTATCGTTTATAATCCGACTGCATTTACGTTTTTAAGTATTTCTATAACAGGAAATTCGTGGAACAATACCGGTAAGTATATTGAAGGATTTGATTTTTCACGTACCGATGGCAGAGATGCCAACGCTATTGTAGAAAGCAATGCAGGTATGGGCGATAAAAGGCCCAACTGTACCATTAATTCAATCAATAGTACCGCCTCAACCACTTTAACAACAGGGAATGCATGGTATAAAGTGAGCGATTTTACGGGAACCGTTGGTACTACCGCCTGTAAATGGGTTGTTGCGGGTAACAGGATCACTTATCTGCCCACCAACAGAAGAGATGGCACTATTATCATTTCAGGAAATATGTCGGTCAGCAACCCTAATAAAACCATAACCATCGGTATTGTGAAGAATGGTGCCTCGGGTGTGCGGTATGGTGAAACCGCCCTCAGGATCACCACTCAGAATCAGCCTTTCCAGTTTTCCTCTGTGGTTTCATTATCTGATATAGGCCCCGACGATTATTTCGAACTATATGCTTCATCTGCCACTTCGGGAGATGTTATAACCATCAACGACATTCAATGGCTGGTAAACACGCAGTAGTTGTAACCAAAACAGGGCTTGTTACTTTTGATTTCCGCGTGGAATAATGATTAAGTAAGTGTTCATATTTGTATAAAATTCATTGTGAATAGGGAATAGAACAGGTACAGGACAATCACATAGGATCAAGGACAAGTACAGCCATCCGTCTTCAGGCGGATGGTTTTTTTATGTACAAACGGCAGTAAAACGATGGTGCGGATTTACCTGCAATAAAAAAAAACGTCCCGGTTACCCGGGACGCCCTGTTCAGCATATAGTATTGGCTCAGTTAACGAGTTTATAAGGTGGCAGGAGCTTTTATATTCCCAACCCTGATTTTACTTTTTCGAAAAACGATCTCTTGCCGGCTTTTTGCAGCGGGGTATACGACTGTTCAACCCGTTGCATAATGGCTGCCATTTTATCGGGACTTAAAGA
>CBIHPC010000278.1:0-8078 GCA_966211305.1 uncultured Niastella sp. | reverse complement strand
TATGAAACGAGTCAAACTAATTGCTTCGGGCAGCCTGCTGCTATGTTTCCATTTCTTATTCTCCCTCCCGGGCCTGGCGCAAACAACCCAGTTAAGAGGGGTGGTGAAAAGCGAAGCCGGCCAGGCGCCCATTCCCAATGCTACAGTTACCCTTTCGTCGGGTAAGGCAGAAACTTCAACCACTACCGATCTTAAAGGGAATTTTGTGCTGGTGATACCTGCCGGCCTCAGTTCTTCCGCTATTCAGTTAACCATTACCTCTGTGGGTTTCGAAAAAAAGCAGGTGACGGTTGAACCCGGGCAAACAGTAATTACCGTTTCATTGAAAAATGGCAATGCCGATATGCTCGACAACGTGGTAGTAACGGCGTTGGGCGTGAAAAAAGAACGGAAAGCGGTTGCTTATGCAGTTACCGAAGTAAAAGGGAGCGAGTTTACCCAGGCTCGTGAAAATAATGTTGCCAATGCGCTGACGGGTAAAATTGCCGGTGTTAATGCCGCCGGTTTATCAACAGGTCCCGGTGGCTCAAGCCGGGTTACTATAAGAGGTAATGGTTCTTTAAATGGCGATAACCAGCCGCTGTACGTAATTAACGGAATGCCGATAGACAATTCGGTGCCGGGCGGTGCGCCTACGGTAAATGGTATTACGTTCAATATCGACCGTGGCGATGGCATAGCCGGTATAAACCCCGACGATATTGAATCTATAAGTGTATTGAAGGGCGGAACGGCCGCAGCCTTGTACGGTTCGCGGGCGGCGAATGGGGTAATTCTTATTACCACAAAAAAGGGCAGGGCGCAAAGAGGAATTGGGGTAGAATATAATTCAACCTATACCATGGAGAACATTGCCGTTATTCCCGATTTTCAGTACGAATATGGCCAGGGCGCCCAGGGAGTAAAGCCAACAACCCTTGCCGCATCACAGGCAAGCGGCAGGTTTTCGTGGGGTGCAAAAATTGATGGTTCGAAAGATTATGTGGGTGTTGACGGCAATACGCATCCGTATGTTGCACAAAAAAAGAACCTGCAGAACTTTTATCAAACGGGCACCACTTTTACCAATACCATAGCGCTTACCGGCGGTTCCGATAAATTCAATTTCAGGTTTTCCGCTGCCGATCTGAACAGTAAAGGCATTTTACCAAATACTACCTATAAGCGCAAAACATTTAACCTGTCTGTTAACAGTAAACTAAGCGATAAACTTAGCCTCGACGCTGTAGTGCAATATAATCTTGAAGAAGGGAAGAACCGTACAATGGCCGGCGATGCCCTCGGAAATCCTAACTGGACCCCTCTTGAAATTGCCAATACGGCCGATGTTCGCTGGCTCGATCCCGGTTATGATGCAAAGGGCAATGAAACGATCTGGAACGATGTGGCCATTGCCTCGAATGGGTATTTTGTGCGCAATAAATGGCAGGAAAACGACCGGAAGAACCGGTTTATAGGACAGGCCGATATATCGTACGAACTGGTAAAAAACCTGGTATTCAAAGGCTCGGTCAGCCGTGATTTTTATAACTATAATTACACGCACGTAATGCCTACCGGAACGTTATATACGCCGAATGGCGAATATGCCGGTTTGAAATCTGATGTGTCTGAAACCAATGCCATGGTTACCGCCTCGTATAAAACATCTGTGGCCGGGAAACTCGGCATTTCGGCAATGGCCGGTGCAAACAGCCGCAAATTCAATAATGACCAGCTTAACATGAGCGGCCGGAATTTTACCATACCTTATTACTACAGCTTTTCAAATTTATCAACGGCATCTACTATCCCGTATAACGGCCGCATTACCACGAATTCGATTTTTGCATCTGTAGACCTCGATTACAGGAACCTGTTCTTTATTACGTTAACAGGCCGCGAAGACTGGTTCTCGACGCTCAGTTCCAAAAATAACCATATTTTTTATCCGAGTGTAGGCGGTGCCTTTATCCTGTCCGATGCACTCAGCCTCCCTTCCTTTTTTAACTTTGCCAAACTAAGGGCCTCATGGGCGCAGGTAGGTGGCGGAGCGCCCGATCCATATGCTATCAATCTTACTTATAGCAATGTGCCCAGTTCGGGGCCGGCGTTATTGAATGTTACCAGTAACAATATCTCAAATCCCAATCTGAAGCCATATACTTCAACTACCTACGAAGCCGGTATTGAACTGCAAATGCTGCACAACAGGCTGGGGCTTGATTTTACCGTTTACAACCGTAAAACAACAAACGATATTGTAAATACGGCTATTTCCTCTACCTCGGGTTATAACAATGTAATTCTGAATGTGGGCGAATTGCGCAACCAGGGCATCGAGGCATTATTGACCGGTAAACCGGTTACCGGTAAGTTCAGCTGGAACGTTAGCTATAATGTAGCCTATAACAACAGTAAAGTAGTTCAACTGGCTCCCGGTTTAAAAAGTATCCAGATAGCCAATGCTGTTGGTAACTGGTGTTACATCAACCATATCGAAGGCCAGCCTTTCGGTACCCTCGTAGGTACCCGCATGGTAAAGGATGAAAACGGAAACACTGTTTTTAATGCTACCACAGGATTGCCGGTAGTAAGCCCGTTGCAGGAACTGGGCAACAGCGTGGCGCCGCTTACCATGGGGCTCACCAATGAATTCAGGTATAAAAATTTTTCGTTCAGCTTTTTGCTCGATGGTAAGTTCGGTAATAAGGTTTTCTCCATTTTCGAACTATATGCTACCCGTATGGGTAAATTGAAAAGTACGCTGCCCGGCCGTGAGAACGGACTTGAACTGAAGGGGGTTGACCAGGCAGGCAATCCATATTCAAGAACAGTATCCGTAGCCAATCTGCGCCCATACTACGACAATTACAAAAGCTATTCTGAATTGTTTTTACATGATGGCAGTTTTGTAAAGCTCAGGCAGGTGATACTATCGTATAGCATCCCCGTAAGTAAAATAAAGTTTCTGAAAATTCAGGCGGCCAGCCTGTCGTTCGTTGCCCGTAACCTGGCCATCCTTTACCGGCAAACCGACAATTTTGATCCGGAACAGAGTTTTACCAACAGCAATGCCCAGGGATTTGAATCTATTGGCCTGCCGCGTACAAGATCATATGGCCTGAACCTGGGTATCAAATTATAATTCCAAAAAATTGATGAATGATGAAAAAACTCATATCAACATATACGGCCTTCCTGGTTATCTTGTCCGGTACATTTACCCTGCAGTCGTGCGACAAGAATTTTGAAGAAACCAATACCAATCCCAATGCCGTTTCAACGGTAGTTCCGGAATTTGTATTTACCAAGGCGCAGTACGATGGCGCTGGCAATATGCTTGCCCTGTTTTTAGGCCATATGCAATACACTACCAGCTATAATGATGTGGCCGGGTTTGGGTCGAAGTATGTTACCAACCAGAGCCAGCAAACAGCCGCCGCATTCAGCAGCGCCTACACCAATGAGATAAATGAAATCGGCATAGTGATCAAAACGGTAAAGGACGATGCCGCCAAAATAAATATGCTCGCAGCAGCTAAAATATGGCGGGTGTACTGTTTTAGCAGGCTTACCGACCTGTATGGCGACATACCCTATTTTCAGGCCGGGCTGGGGTACGATTCGGCTTTGTACAAACCGGCCTATGATCCTCAAAAAGACATTTACGCCCACATGTTGGCCGAACTTGAATCGGCGGCCCAAAGCTTCGATGCTTCTAAAGCCACTTTCGGAACATCGGACCTTATGTATGGCGGCGACATTGGCAAATGGAAAAAATTCGCTTATTCTTTAATGTTAAGGCTGGGCATGCGGATGACAAAAGTAGATGCCGCCCTGGCACAAAGCTGGGTAACAAAAGCAATTGCCGGCGGTGTTATTTTGCAGGACGGCGATATAGCTAAAATAACTTACATCGGCACTGGCCAGGATATTAATAAAAACCCGCTGGTCTTTGATTTATGGAATAGCGATTATATTGCCCAGAATGGATCTACCAATACAGAGGGCGGTAAGTATCATAATGTATTCATCAATCACCTCAAATCGACAAAAGATCCGCGCTTACCCGTTTTTTCTGTGGTTTGGGTTAACGGAACACCCAGTACCGATACGGCCATTCAGAAGGGAATGCCGGCCACATTTATAAATATCAAACCGGCCGATTTTGTAACCTATTCGGAACCCAATCCCAAAACCGTATTATTGATGGGGTCGCCATTACTGATATACACGGCAGCAGAATCCTATTTTTTGCTGGCTGAAGCTGCCTTAAGAGGCTGGTATAACGGGGCAACAGCGGCTTCTTCGTACCGGAACGGTATTGAAGCGGCCATGCGGCAGTGGGCAATCATTGCAGGAAGCGCAGGTGAAATATCCTCAGCAGAGATCAATGACTACGTTGCCAACAATTCTCTTAATGCCGGCGGTACATTCAATCAGCAAATGGAACAGATCTATACCCAGTTTTGGGTTGGTATTTTTCCCGATGCCCAGGAAGTGTTTGCCACTTTCCGCCGTACCGGTTACCCGGCATTGGTTCCGAATAACTACCCGGGCAATGCAACCGGCGGAAAATTTTTCAGGCGCGGGTTGTATCCGTTATCAGAACAAAACCTGAATGCCGAATCGTATAATGCTGCCGTGAGCCGGCAGGGCACAGACGAATTTTTAACCCGTATCTGGTGGGACAAGTAATAAATCGGCAATGATTTTTCAGGCGGGACAAGGTCGTAAATAGATCAGAAAAATCGTGCGCTGTTTAACGTTTGCTGTTTAACGTTTGCCATTTCACGATTCACCATAAAAGTTCTCGTACACAATACAAGTAGGTTTTAAGTGTAACAGGAGGGCATGTCTATGCCCTCTTTTAAAAAATATCAATAATTGAATGGCATGAGTATAAAAAAAGGATTTGTCGTTATCATTTGCATAATACATTCGTTGGTTTCACCGGGCCAGCACGATGTAGTGAAAGATGGCGAGGCCAGCGAATATAATCTCAATAAACCGGAAAGGGAAGAATGGTTACGTAATGCAGCTGCAGGTTTGTTCATACATTTCAGCGTGGATGCGCAACTGGGAATAGTGATCAGCCATTCGCTGGTTGGCGCATCGGATGATTATGTAAACAGGTATTTTAATGAGCTGCCGAAAACATTTTATCCGTCCCGTTTTGATCCTGTTGAAATAGCCACCCTGGCAAAACTGGCCGGTATGAAATATATTATGTTCACAACAAAACACCACTCAGGGTTTTGTATGTGGAATACGAAAACGACCGGCTTCAATATCATGAACACGCCGTACCGCAAAGACCTGTTAAAGGATTTTGTAGAAGCCACGCGCAATGCAGGGTTACAGGTAGGGTTTTATTTTTCGCCCGAAGATTTTCATTTCCTGCATACGCATAATATGCTTATCAGCCGGGACGATATTGTAATGACTGATGTGGTTAAGAAGGAGTTTGATGAATTTACCCGCCGGCAATGCGAAGAGCTTATGACGAATTATGGAAAGATCGATCTGTTGTTTATTGATGGTGAACCAAAAGAAGTGGTAAAGGAAACCTGCTGGAAACTGCAACCCGATATTTTAATTACCCGGGGAGCATTGAAAACAACCGAGCAGATGTTGCCCGGCGTAACCATTCAAAAGCCCTGGCTTTCGTGTATTACCATTGGTACGGCCTGGCAGTTTCAGCCAACGAATGAACGATACAAATCGGGCACTTCTTTGATTGAATTATTGATAGAGGCCAGAAGTAAAGGCGGATCGTTATTACTGAATACCGGTCCCCAACCCGATGGCGCCATGGTTCCGGAGCAGGAGAACCGGCTGCGTGAACTGGCCGCCTGGTATTTCATTAACAAAGAAGCGGTGGACAGCGTGCAGCCCTGGGTCATTAGCCACGAAAAGAACATCTGGTTTACAACGAAAAATAATAAACAAACCCTTTACGCAATTATTACCGGTTTGCCTGACTGGGTAGAAGGTGACCGGAAAAGCTTTGTACTGCATTCTGTAAAGGCAACCGCCGGCACTTCGATCAGTGTGCTGGGGCAGAACGGTATCGTTCAGGAATATAAACCTGGAAAGAATGTGAAGCCGTCTTCTCGCCAAACAGATACCGGATTAATTATATCGGTGTTTCGTACCCAGCGCATTTACGACGATCATAAATGGCCTAACCCCGTGGTTGTAAAACTGGAAAATGTGCAGCCTGCCGTTGAACCCGTACAGGTGGTAACGTTAGACGCCCGTTCATCAGGAACTGCCATGGCGTTGTCTGGTAAAATATTAAATTTTAGGCTGGCAACGCCAATGAAGGCACGATTTTACTATCGCCCGTATCACGGACAGATAGAAGACCTGTATACCGGCCCCTGGATAAAGTCTGCCACGGCGCCGATAGAAAGCAACGGATATTTCAAGGCAACTATTGCCGGTTTGAAAAAGGGACAGCAATATGAATTCAAGGCAGTAGCCGAATACAGCGGTATTGAATTGGAAGGAGATAAAAAATTGTGGACTCAATAAAATATGAAGCGTAAAAGAAGATCCCTGGCGGTATTTATAGTAAGTTTTTTCCTGCCACATGCCCTGGTGGCGCAGGCAGGCAGCAATGTATTGCCTGCCCTTATCCCTTTACCGGTTGAGGTAAAACAATCGGCCGGGGCTTTCGATTTGAACCCATCGACAAAAATTGTAATTGAAAATAAAGCCTTGACCGGGTTGGCTGCATTGTTAAACGGATATGTGACCGCCCTTGGTGGAAAACAATTACCGGTAGTTCCTGCCGCTCCGGCTTATAATTTTATTTTATTGGATCTCGATCCGGCATCGATAAACCATAAAGAAGGGTATCGGCTTCAGGTAAATGAAAAAAGCATCAGGTGTATTGGCCATGATGCAGCCGGTGTTATGTATGGCCTGCAAACCTTACGACAGTTATGGAGTGTTTCGGGCAATTCGATAAAAATACCGGCATGTACCGTAAACGATTACCCGCGGTTCGGGTACAGAGGTATGGCCCTCGATGTGAGCCGGCATATTTTTCCGGTGACATTTATCAAAAAATACATCGATCTGCTTGCCTTGTACAAGTTCAATACTTTTCACTGGCACCTGACCGATGACCAGGGCTGGCGGATCGAGATCAAAAAATATCCAAAGCTGCAGTCGGTGGCTGCCTGGCGCAATGAAACACTCATAGGGCATAAAAAAGAATTACCGCACCGGTTCGATGGAAAACGTTACGGCGGTTATTATACACAACAACAGATCAAAGAGGTGGTACGGTATGCGGCCAGCCGGCATATAACCATTATTCCTGAAATAGAAATGCCCGGTCATGCTTCAGCGGCGCTGGCTGCTTATCCGTTTCTGGGTTGTACGGGCGGCCCATATAAAACGGCAACTTTCTGGGGGGTGTTTGACGACGTGTTTTGCGCAGGTAACGACAGCACCTTTGCATTTTTGCAAAATGTGCTCGATGAAGTAATGGCGCTGTTCCCTTCAACCTTTATTCATATCGGCGGCGACGAATGCCCAAAAACAAGATGGAAGGATTGCACAAAATGCCGGCAACGGAAACAGGCCCTGGGTTTGGCCAACGAACAGGCATTACAGAGTTATTTCATTCAGCGAATGGAAAAATACCTGAATGGCAAGGGCCGGCAGATCATCGGCTGGGATGAAATACTGGAAGGCGGTCTGGCGCCCAATGCCACGGTAATGAGCTGGCGGGGTGAAGATGGAGGAAGGGCCGCTATAGCACAAAATCACCGGGTGATCATGACGCCCGAAAGCCATTGTTATTTCGATTATTATCAGTCGTTATACAATGAGGAGCCATTGGCCGCGGGCGGTTTTACACCTCTGCAAAAAGTATATGGCTATGAACCGCTTGCCGCAGGTACGGATACTTTACAAACTAAATACCTTGCGGGCGTTGAAGGGCAGGCCTGGAGCGAATACTTGACCAGTGAAGCAAAGGCTGTCTATATGATCTTTCCACGAGCGTTGGCGCTTGCTGAACTGGCCTGGACGCCCAAAGCGCAGCGTAATTACAACGATTTCCTGCAACGGTTACG
>CBIHPC010000277.1:0-8102 GCA_966211305.1 uncultured Niastella sp. | reverse complement strand
GTATCGATTGAATAGATGCCGGGGCCTTTTACGCCTTTCCATTCTGCGCCTATTACCATATTGTTATTGGCGCCGTTGATAAAGGCCTGGGACGTTTGTTTTACCGCATATCCTCTTGCATGGGTTGAATCGGCGGTATACAATTGTCCGTTTGCCCTGAAGCTGAGGGTGCCAATGGATGCACGATTTATTGCTATTGCATTCAGTTGCATGGGAAGCCATAACAGCAATAGCATGTTCAGGTAGTTCTTCATGTAATTAAATTTCAGGGTGAACGTTTACAGGTCAGCGCTTCACGAATTCTGTGACAAACCCTTTTAACTTTTGTGCGGTTTTACTGTTTTGCAGGGCATTGGTCTTTGTTTTTATTTTGGTGCTGATGCCGGTTACAATACGGTCTACGTTCACATGGAATTTATTCACCAGGTAGGTTTTCATCTTTTCCACTTTAAGTTTTACCTTTTCTTCATTAACAGCGCCGGTGCCGGTGTTGCTGTTGGTTACATCGCCCGTTCCTTCAGTTGGCATATAACCTCCCGGCTGTTGCTCCATACCATTGATCTGCACATTTAAATAGGGATCGGCTACCATGGCCTGCCCAAGATTATCAAGCAGGGGTAACGATTCCGGGGTAATGGCATTGGTTTGTGGATTAAAATTGATGTCGGTGGTAACAGCAGACCCTTCCGTAAGCAATTGTTTAATTAGCAAACGGCGGGCATCGGCTTCGCCGGCGGCGATCCGTACATTACTGATATAAACACCTTCCGGCGGGGCGGGGATGGAAGTACCACCGGCTATATAGAAATTATTGCGGTATTCTGGTATCAGCAACTTAGGCATATCGATCACCTTTGTTTCGTCGAGGTAAACGCGAAAGCGGGTTTTATTGATGGCAATGCCTACATGCAGGATGCGATCGATATAACCATCCATGCTGAAATCGCGTTTTGAGCTTACATCCATTACATCTTTGTTAACGACCACATCGGGGTAGCCGGTAAGGTTCTGTAATGTAACGCCGATGTTTTTGTAGCGAACTTTACCGGCTGCCACATCGCTGAGGGGTGTAACGCCAAAGTGCACCCGGCAGGAGCCCTGTTTTACCACCAGGTCAAATTCAATGGTGCAATCCTCGGGGAGTTTCTTCTTGAGTTCCGGATTTACCGCTACGTTGCCGTTTATCTTCAGCCATTTTCCGGGAAAGCCGTCCAGTTCCACCACCGCGCCTTCGCTGTTGGTGCTCCAGCGCGCCGGGAAGTCTCCAATAGGGTCACGCGAGAAATTGTCTTCAAAGATCACATTGCCGCCCGGCATAAAATCTGATGACTGGGCAAACAGCGAACCAACTGTGCCGAGAAATATCAGCACCGATGTAATTACCTTTTTCATTTGGTTTAAATATTTCCCTAAAACTAGGAGAGGGGAGGGCTTTGGGCAACTACATCAATATGTAGTGAGGTTGGAGAGGTGGGGCGCATGTTCGTAAAAAAATCTAAATAATAGCGAGGCCATTCAACCTTGACCCTTGACCATTGACCTAAATGAGTTTATCCTTAATTGCCTTCGAAACCGCTTCGGTAGCGGAATGTACATGCAGTTTGTCGTAGATCTTTTTGATATGAAAACGTACGGTATCGATGCTGATCTTCAGTTCGGCTGCGATCATTTTATAGCTGTACCCATTTACCAGGAATTTAAGGATGGCTGTTTCCTTATCGGTAAGATCGCTTTTTTCCTGTTCGGCGGTTTTGGCCTGCGGCACCATCATCAATACTTTTCTCGCTACGGAACCCGTCATGGGAGCGCCGCCTTCCAGCACCATCCTGATGGCTGAAGGAATTTCTTCCGTGGCATACCGTTTCAAAATATAGCCCGAGGCGCCGGCACAAATGGCATTGAAGATATTTTCATTATCATCGAACACGGTGAGCATGATCACCGGTAGTTTGTCATCGATGCGGCTTATTTTTCGAACGGCTTCCACGCCATTGACAACCGGCATGTCGATATCCATCAGCACCACATCGGGTTTCAGTTCCCTGATGTCTGTTTCAACCGTTTCTGCATTCGGCATGGCGGCCAGCAGTTCAAAACCCTGGTCTTCCGATATCAGTGTCTCCATGCTTGCACGCAATGCTTCATTATCGTCGTATAGCAGCACTTTTATGGCCATAAGCTAATTTATAGGTTGCCGGTTATACCGGGCAACTACATCATCATGTAGTGGGAACGCGCAACGTTACGGCAGTTCCTTTGCCCGGTTCTGAATAAATATCACACTTGCCTTTCAGCGAAATGGTGCGGGCCTGCATATTTTTCAGGCCGTTCGAAGAAGTTTGTTTGTCCGGCTCGAACCCGCATCCATTATCAACCACCTGCAGCTGCAGATCGTTATCGATCTTTCCCAGTGTTACCTTTACTTCCGTAGCGCCGGCATACTTGGCAATATTGTTCACGGCTTCCTTGAATACCAGGAACAGGTCGCGACGCTGGTTCATATCGAGTGTTTTGTCGAGCAGGGCCGAATCGATATTGATCACCGTATGAACATTTTTCGATTCCAGGGTTTGCGCCACGTATTCACGCATTCTTATCACTATGTTCTCCAGCTTGTCATTGTCAGGTTTTACCGCCCATACTATATCGCTGATGCCTTGTTGCACAGCGGCCGATTGCTCGGTTATCTTTTGCAAAAAGGATGATGTTTTTGCCTGGTCGCGCTGCAGGTTCTTTCCCGATACTTCCGATAAGATCATGATGCTGGTAAGTGTAGACCCGATCTCATCGTGCAGGTCTTTCGCAATATTGTTACGCACCGCCAGCAGCGACTCCTGTTCTTTTATCTTTCTTCTCAACTGGTACCGGTTGAAAAGGAAATACCCCACCAGCGCCAGCAACACGGCGGCGCCAAGAATGAAGTTCCTGGTAAGGTTTGAATGGCGTAGCTGCTTTTGCTGTAATTGTTTTTCCTTTTCGGCTAGTTGTAATTGTTGTTCATTGTTGCGCGCCAGCAGCAATTGCTTTTCCAGCTCTTCGTCCTGCTGTTTTATTTTCAATGTCTGCAACTCTTTTGCTTTGCCAAGCAGTTCTATTTCATTTTCTTTTTTTGCGGCTTCAAGCAGGTTGCCTTCCAGCAATGCCTGCTGTTTTTCTATTTGCAGCTCTTTTATCCGCTGCTCACTGGCCAGTTTCAGGATCTCATTGTCTTTCTTTTCCGATTCGTATTCGATCTTCACTTTTTCTATATTGGCGAGGGCGCTGGCGCTTGCAATGGTATCGCGGTACGTGGTGTATAGCTTAAAATACTGGTAAGCTTTTTCAAAATCACGGCGCCCATAATAAAAGGCGCTCATTTTGTCATAGGCATTCCCGGTATTTTCCAGGTTACCGAGCTGTTTCGAAAGGTTCAGCCCTTTCTGATAAAATGCGATAGCAGTGGCAGAGTCGTTGGTGGAACCCGCCAGGTTTCCGGCTGAAATATACAAACGCGACAGCATAGTCTTGTTGTCCGTTTCTTCAAACAGGGCAATCGATTTATTCTGCCAGCTAAGCGCGGGGCCGTATTTTTTTGTCTTTATATAAAAGGTTGACATGCCCGAATAGGCTGCGGCCCGTAGTTTGGTGTTATTTATTTTTTCCGCCAGGGTAACTGCCTGTTCCAGGTGATCGAGCGACAGGTTCAACGAGTCTTTGAGCAGGTATAGTTGTCCAATATTGATATGAGGAATAATGAGGCCCTGGATGTCCTCCTGTTTTTCGCGGTGCCAGATGCTTTTCTTTTGAAAATCTATGGCCTCATTCGTTTGCCCCATCAGGTAGTAAATGGAAGATATATTGCTGTAGGTTTCACCCAGCCCCGAATTATGATTGTGTTTTTCATATAACCGCAGGGCTTTGAAGAACCAGTTCATAGCCTCGTTCTTTTTGCTCAGGTTCATGTAAATAGAAGCCATGTTGCTATATACCTCTGCCGTTTTTAAGGATTGTTCTTTGGTGAGCCGCATATCGAGCACCGCTAAAAAATGATCGGCGGCTGCTCCATTCTTCCCATGTTCAAGCAGGTAAACCCCTTCGCGCGTTCTCACGCTTATGATGAGTGTAGTGTCTTTGAACTGCGTTGCTATCGGTAAGATCAGCGAATCGTATCTTCTTACCTGTGGGAATTTTCCGTTGGCCATCATTACTTCACCAATGATATCCCATGCGGTAGCCGACAATAATTTGAGATTGTTCTTTTCGGTCAGTTGCAGCACCTGGTTGCATTTGGCAATGGCGGAATCGTATAAACTTTTTTTGAAAAGGGCGTTTGCCTGGTCAAGTGCATGGCGGATATAAGCGGTATCGACTGGTGAAAACTTCTTTTGGCAAAAGCAGGTATGATAGAAAAGAAGTGCTGGTAGCAGCAGAAGTGTTTTGGCAGGCAAGCGCTTCATATGGCAAAAATAGGTTATCTATTTTCGGAAATTAGCACTAATTTATGAAAATAAGCAGAGATGCTTTTACGTTGGTATTTCAGTTTACCGTTTTTTACCTGCATCTTTATATCAACCTAATACCCAATGCACAAAAGAATTGCTGAAATTCAATCCTACCTGCAGCATAATGATCATTCGTTAGCAGTTAGAAGAATTTTGGATGCCTCCCTCGATACGGCGGATCTGTCGTTACTAAAAGAAGCCATACAGTTTAGCCGCCTTTACCGGCAATATAAGGACGCAGGTTTGCCGCCGGCATTCTTTGAATCGGCCAATAGCCTGTTGACCAGGATCGATCATGTAACCGAACGGTTTACCGAAAGAACAGCACCGCTGGTAACTGCTTCGGAAATCAGTAAAACATACAGTTCAGGCAATTTCAGCCTGCAACCCATCAGCCTGCAGGTGAATACCGGTGATGTATTGGGCATTGTAGGGGAGAATGGAAATGGAAAGACCACGCTATTACGTTGTATGGCTGCACAACTGGCACTTACTTCGGGTGAGTTGCAGTTTGCACAATTGCAGAATCCTGATCATTACGAAATAAAACACCATCTGGCATTTATTCCGCAACGCATTCCACGATGGTTCGGTTTGTTGAAAGATAACCTGCATTTCTCCGCTGCCATTTCGGGCGTAAAGGGAGAAGAGAATGAGGTGATGGTCGACTTTATGTTGGAGCGGCTTGATCTTACCCCGTATGCGCACCTTACCTGGAACCAGATCAGCAGCGGTTACCGTACCCGGTTTGAGATTGCACGGATCTTATTGCAGAAGCCGAAACTGCTGATCCTCGACGAGCCTTTGGCAAACCTCGATATCAATGCCCAGCAAAGCATACTCACCGATCTGCGGTTCATGGCCAAATCGGTGCATAACCCCATGGGTATATTGCTCAGCTCACAGCAATTGCATGAAGTGGAAAAAATAGCCGACACGGTACTCCTGATCAAAAAGGGCTCCTGCCTTTTCAGAACGGGCGAGCAGGAAAAAACAGCCACCGCGTTTGTGATAGAGCTGGAAACAACGGTTAAAAGAGACCAGTTACTGAATGTGCTTGCCGCTGAGGGCGAAGTTCAGTTTAATGGTGGGTTCTACACTGTTTCTTCTGCTACTTTACCTGCGCAGGAGATCCTGGCGAAACTGGTTACCGCCGGTATTCCCATTACCTATTTCCGCGATATCACCCATTCAACAAAACGATTCATTTAATATAACTACCCATGAATATAAAAAGACCCCTGATGCCAGGGTTTCTTAAAAGAGCTGACCAAAAGTTATTGCTGAATAAACCCGGCATCTGGAGCACACGCGCCCACCTGGTAGTGTACTATGGTATTTTGTTCCTTTTTGTACTTACGGTTCTTTGTTTTCTGGAACCTAATGATCCGAGGGATTATTCAACCATAGGGGCCTGGATCGGTTTTGTATCGATCGTTTCGGGGATCGGCTTCATCGTCTGGATGATCTACCTGCTACGGTTTAACGTGTTCAAAAAATATGGTATCATTCATCCACTGCATGGGCTGGTGACATTTTTATTGTATTTCATGGCTTCCGGTATGCTGGTAAGTTTTCCTTATGTTCATCCCATAGTGGAAAGCGTTCGCGCAAATAATACTTATAACGACGAAGAAATTGTTCGTGATGTTAATGATATCAATATCAAGATCTTCCAGGTAGAATATGATCATCTGAAGGCGCCATGGCGATGTGACCGGATTCAACTTGTAGATACACCAAAACAGGAGAGCAATACCCGTAATGAATATTATGATCCTGCAACGCATAAATATATTCCTCATTACCGGTATGATTCGGCAGATTTCCATAACAAAATAAACGAAGCTGATAGCACAGTTAAGGTAAGAGACTCTGTATACCTGGTGTATAATACGCCCGATTACAGTTTTCTTTCGCCCTACCTGTACCGTAGAAACGGTAACGAGGATTTGCTGAGTGCTTTCGGGATCTTTAAAAGAGTATACGGGCATCCGCCCACACCGGCAGAACGGGAGGTCATTAGCCGTGAGCTCGATGTGCTGCTTAAAAAATATTACTACAGGGATTCGCGGGGTTATTACCAGGATGTAACGATAACCGGAAATGAAAGTCAGCTGGAGAGGATCCGGAAAAAATACCACCTGAGTAATATAGACAACAGCATTTCACATATCATGATGAAAAAGAGCCGGTGGAGCGGCGATGACAAGTATGCCTTTATGCGGGTGTTTTATTATGTTACCCTGGGCATTACATTGCTGATCTTTATTTTCAGGCATAGTTCTATCCGTACTTTCTGGCTGTCGGTGCTGGCTGGTGTATTGCTCACGATCATTACAGCCATGATCCTCGGTTTTTCCCGGGCAGACGCCATCCATTTTTTGAGCTTAATGATCGTTTATGTTCTCTTATTCTTCTTTGGCAGTTTAGCTGTTTGGAAGGCCAAAAGAAGAATGGCAATAACCGGCATCTGTATCAATTTATTTGTGTTTATAGTGACAGCGTTTCCATTGCTGGTGTATGGATGGTATTATGAGTACAAAAAATATCAGTTAGATCATGATGGATGGGCGTATAGAAATTTGTACAATTTTGAAGAATATGTCATTTATGCAGAAGTTGGCGGGGCTGTGATATTGCTGCTGCTGCTGGCAACCTATATAAGTAAAGTATACCGGCACTGGTTTGCTTTGCCGGAGGATTAAAGATGATCTACGGCGTTTTTGATCAAAAAATAATTATTCCGCTTATATATTTTTCATAACCCGGTATGGCAAAACCCGTTTCTTTGCAAACTATGAAACCGGGTAATATGAATAAGCGCAGTATCAGTTTTTTTTCCGGCTGGCAAAGGATAGCGATCTTTCTGTTGATTTTATTGTTACAGGAAGTTGCTTCCTTTGCTGCCGATACTTCACATGTTGTTATTTCCTACGATAAAGTAGTTACCGATCCCTCAAAAGGTGTTAATCCCTATAGCCGCTGGACTGTTTTCCCCGGAAAGGAGTTTCCCCTTCGAAAGGCCACTCTCTATGTAAAATTCAGCTGTCCCGATTCCATGCGTTGTGCCGACTGGGATTATTCAGATCGTATCGTACTGAAACGGCAGGGTGGTAAAAACGCTCCCATTCTCGATTATACGCTTGCGCAAATGCTTACGCCCTACGGCGGCGCGTTTTCGAAAGAATGGAATTTTCAATGGCAGGTTGATCTTACCGATTTCAGTTTGCTCCTGCGCGACAGCGTTGAAATAGCATACATCCATTCGGGTTACGAAGAAAATAAAGACCGCGGCTGGAAAATACAACTTGAATTTTCTTTCATAAAAGGGCCGGCCGTTGCAACGCCATTGGCTTTGCATAAAGTGTATAATGCCGGTTTTCAATATGGGAACGGCGCGGCGCCCATCGAGAACGAGCTGCGCCCCTATACTTTTAAACCTAATGAAAAAAGCACTACAGCGCGGTTGTACGTTCTGCAAACAGGGCATGGAATGGATAGCATTGGTTGCGGTGAGTTTTGCAGCCGTTTTCGCGAGATCTGGTGGAACAATAAAATGGTTCGTAAAACGGATCTCTGGAAAAAATGCGGTGACAACCCTTTATATCCGCAGGCCGG
>CBIHPC010000276.1:0-8225 GCA_966211305.1 uncultured Niastella sp. | reverse complement strand
TGGGCCATGAACGATAGTTATATCGATCACCTCGATACGGTGGCCGGTACCATACCCTGTCTTTTCCAGGTACGCAATGCCGCGCTTGTTCAACCGCAGGGCAACTGGGACTGGACTGCCACCAGCACCCGCATCGGCAGCGGGCCGGGCATACCGAGCCTGTTCAAGAACAATACCGATGACAACTACCTGTTGTGGCCAACCGGAGGTTATCAATGGGGCGATACGGTGTATGTGTATAACAGCAATATCAAAAACTCAAACGAAGGGCTTGGTTTTACCAGGGGTGGTAACGACTTTATTGGTAAAATGGTAATGCCCGGCCTGAATGTAGCCGGCTTCGATGCCCTGCCGGACTTCAACGATATCACTTTTGGCGTGGGCTTTCATACCACCGAGCCGGGAAATTATATTTATACCTGGGGCATACAAAGTGCGTTTATTACCAGCAATATTGTAGTGGCGCGTTTTCCCAAAAACAATCCCCGTGCACCCTGGCAATGCTGGAACGGCACGGCCTGGGACACTGCCGTTTCACATATTGCGCCCATTACCACAGGCGCCAGCAATGGCGTTTATGTAGCCAAAGTGCGTAATAAATATGTGGCGCTTAGTACCGAATTCAGTGTGAACTGCGATGCCGGTACCCGCATTTATGTGGCAACAAGCAACAGCATTACCGGGCCGTTCACCGATAAAAAAGTATTGTATACGATACCCGATAACGAACTAGGGCATACGCCTTTCTTTTATGCGCCGGCCCTTCACCCTGAGTACATCAATTCAAATAACGAGATCCTTATCACGTACGATATCAATACGTATAGTAACTGCCTGCCCCATTGCATCAACAACGGGTTCAATCCTGATTACTACCGGCCGCGCGGTATTCGCGTGCCATTACAGCTGATCGATTCCGGTATCGCTTTAACAGGAATGTATAAACAGGCCAACGCCAAGAGATGCAGGTTACTGGTTTATCCCAATCCGGTGCGTTCCCGTATTACCGCAGCGCTGGAAGGGTTCAGGGGGCGGCAGGCAAATGTGATTTTGCGTAATACAAGGGGCCAGGTAGTTTATACAAACAGGATGGCTATCAGCCATTCTTCTACTATAAATATCAATGTACCCAAAGGATTACCGCAAGGCACATATGTGCTGCAGGTAAGTAACGAAGAATACCACCAGGTTACCAAAGTATTGCTTCAATGAACTACCAATAACAAACATAGATCCCGAACATTAAATTAAATAAATGAACCGCCTGTTCTCCATCATCACATTCGTAACCCTTTTTTTTAACCCAACCGGTAAGGCCACACCCCTGCCCGCCAGCTGGAATGCCAGCTGGATTGCTGCACCGGGTGATGATGGAAGGGAATACGGCGTATATTATTTTCGAAAACAGCTTGAGCTGGCAGCCAGGCCGGCCAGTTTCATCATTCATGTTTCGGCCGACAACAGGTATAAATTATACGTAAACGATAGCCTGGTTTCGCTTGGTCCAACAAGAGGCGACCTGTATAACTGGAATTATGAAACGGTTGACCTGGCGCCCTTTTTATTGGCAGGAAAAAATATAGTAGCAGCCATTGTATGGAATGAAGCCGGTCACCGGCCCGAAGCCCAGATGAGTTTCCGTACGGCGTTTATTGTACAGGGTAACTCCCCTGCAGAAGAAAAACTCAATACCAATAATACCTGGAAATGCAAACGCGACCTCGCTTACCAGCCTATAGGCGGCTTTTTTGCGGCAAGCGTTGGTGAGCTGGTTGACAGAAACAAAACGGTCAATCACTGGACAAGCGCTCAATTTGACGACAGTGCATGGCCCTTTGCGAATAAACTGATCGATGGCCAGCCCAAAGGTTTATCCGACGGGTTTGGGTGGATGCTGGTGCCTTCACCGCTCCCGCCCCGGGAAATGACTTACCAGCGGATCCCGGTTATACGAAAGGTTACCGGCATACCAATTCCTGCAGGCTTCCCGGCAGTAAAGACCGCGGTGACCATACCTGCAAATACAACGGCCACTTTACTACTCGATCAAACTTTTTTAACGAATGCATATGTAACGCTGCGTTTCAGCAAAGGGAAAAATGCAGGTATCTCTTTGCGTTATGCAGAATCGATGGTAGTTGAATTCAACCAATACGGCGCCCGGAAGGGCAACAGGAATGAGATTGAAGGAAAGCTCTTTTCAGGGCGAAAAGACAGCCTGGTATCCGACGGCACCAATGACCAGGTTTATACCAATCTGAACTTCCGCACCTTCAGGTATATTCAGTTGCTGGTGCAAACGCAAAACGAACCGCTTACCATCGATGATCTCTTTGGAACTTTTACCGGTTATCCTTTTCAGGAACCGGCCCGTTTTGTTACCGGTGATACGGGCATAAATAAGATCCTTGACATTGGCTGGCGCACAGCCCGCTTAAATGCGTGGGAAACGTATATGGACTGCCCATATTACGAGCAGCTGCAATACATTGGCGATACGCGGGTACAGGCGATGGTCACGTATTACAACAGCAGTGATAACCGGCTGCCCCGTAATGCTATTGAATTAATCGACCATTCGCGGTTGACAGACGGCGTTACACTAAGCCGTTATCCATCAAAAGGCACGCAGATCATTTCTACCTTTTCGTTATGGTATATTGGCATGTTGCACGACTACTGGTGGTACCGCGGCGACAGCGCGTTCATTGCCGACAAGCTACCGGGCGCAAGAGCCATTCTTGATTTCTTCGGCAAATACCAGGAAGCCGATGGTTCATTAAAAAATACGCCGTACTGGACCTTTGTCGACTGGGCCAATGGACCCAACTGGTCAGTAGGTTCACCACCCAAAGGAACAGATGGCAGTTCAGCTATTCTCGACCTGCAGCTGTTGTGGGCTTACCAATGGGCCGCTGCTTTGGAAAGCAAAATGGGACTGGAATACTACAGCAACTCTTATCTGAAAAAAGCAGCGCAGCTAAAACAAACCATCCAGCGTAAATACTGGAATGTGCGGCGTGGAATGTATGCCGATACCAGGGAACAGAACAGTTTTTCGCAGCATGCCAATTCACTGGCCATTCTTACCGGCGTGATAAATAAAGATGGCATGAGCACGTTGGCCAAACGCACGCTGGCCGACACCACGTTGACACAATGCACCATCTACTTTAAATATTACCTGCACCAGGCGCTGGTGAGGGCAGGTTTGGGCAACGGGTATATGAACTGGTTAGATATCTGGTATAAGAACATAGCGGCCGGTTTAACCACCTGGACGGAGGACAGTAATATTGACTATACCCGAAGTGATTGCCATGCCTGGGGCAGTAGTCCGAACATCGAGTTCTTCAGAACGGTATTGGGTATAGACAGCGATGCGCCGGGTTTTGGTACAATCAGGATAGAACCGCACCCTGGAAAACTCACGAAGCTGGCCGGTGAAATGCCGCATCCCAATGGAAAGATCGTTGTAAGTTACCAGTTGGAAAATGGTAAATGGACGATGCGCATTCAATTGCCGGCCCGCACATCGGGCAAATTTATCTGGAAAGGAAAAGTGTATGCGCTGGAGGCGGGGGAAAATAAATTAATGATTTGAAATCAAAGCCGGGCAGAAATGTAAAAAAAGGCGCCCGTCTCCGGTTGCACTATTAACTTTGCGGGCTGCAGGTTAGATGCGGAAAATGCTTTCCCTACTGTCGAAACTAAATTGGGTCATTTGTCCTGCTTTTTAACGTATAATTCCCCTATCACTGTCATTAGAATAAGTATTAAAGGAGTTGCCACAATCAGCCCCCATCCCCCAGTAAGAACGCCCATCATTAGCTGCGCAATTATAATGAGTGCGGGCGGAATACTGATCAATCGTTTTTGAATCTGCGGGGTAATGAAATTGCTTTCGAGCACCTGCACCAGAATGTACAGTCCTGCTACCAACGCAGCAGTCACGGGGCCTTGCGTAAAGCCCACAAGAACCGCCGGGATCAGGGCAATTAAAGGACCAAAATTCGGTATGAAATTTAGAAGGCCCGCTATTAAAGCAAGTGCAAAGGCCATGGGCATCCCAATTATCAGTAATCCAACAAGCGTTAGGATGGCTACAACAAGCATAGCCAGCAATTTCCCTTTCAACCACTTGGTAAGGCGAAAACCAACCAAATTGAGAATGTGTTCAGCGCCGGGTTTTGCACTTGAAGGCATCAACTTTAAAAAGCCTGAAAGGTATGGCGTTGGAGATGCCGTAAAAAATAATCCCAGAAATAAAACCACATACATGTCACCTAAAACACCAAATGTGCTCCTGAAAAATGACTTGATCAATAACGACATCTTTTGCATATTGTCTTCAGAGGAAACTCTTTGTATTATTTGCCTGCCAAGTGAGCTTTTATTGAGATATTGCTTTACGTTATCAATGGTTGCGGGCAAAGTTTTGGTCAGTTCATCAATTTGCTGCCCGACCTTATTACCCGTAAAAGCAAAAAATAGCGTCAGCAAAAGAAACGATATTACAACCGCAAGTAGCAAACTCCACTTTTTTGCAAAATGCAACTTCCTATGGATCAACCCGCTCAATCCATGGAAATAAAGAGCAATCAAGGCTCCGGCCAGGATCAGCAACAACACATTGAAGGTGACTTTTATGATCCATAACAGCACAACTACAAAAGCCCCAATGACAACGACTGTCCATGCTTTTTGTTTAAATCGCAGTAGGTTGTCTGGTGGCTCTTTTATCATATACTTCGGTTATCGGTATTGACAGGTCTTTACCCGTCAAATTTCTCATTACGCATCCGCCATTCCTATTCATGGCGATCCGTCACATGTACCGGGCGGTGCATTCGCGGTTCACGTACAGCTTTGAATATTATGTAATTTTAACGACATGCAAACCTGTGGCCTCGCAGGACTACCGTGTTTTTTGGCTAAATAAACCATGCCCGCTTTTGGCGCAAGTGTATTGCCAGCGGTCATAAGGTAATCTGTAAGGCTTTCCCCCTACGCAGTTCATACAAACCCCAATAAAAACAAAAGGGGAATTTTGGCTACAGGTGCAAAAAAATCAGCATATCGTTAAGCTGTTGCCACTACGGGAAAAATCCTTTGAAAATGTTCAATTTTAGACATCTACGCGAAAGGCGCAAGAAGTTTTTAATTTAAACACTCACCCAAAAATCGATGAGACAGAAAATTAAAAACGATTATTTAATTACCAACTGATTATCAATTTTTTTCGGGTTTAAGGCGCTTAACTCGTTCATCAGGGGTTGTAGTTGCGCCCGTTCAATTTGCCCTCGTAATACTATCACTCCGGCAGCTACATCGGCCTGCACACCGGCGTACTTACTTATGGTTTCCTGAACGGAGCTTCGCAAAGTGTAATCCGTTTCATCAGCTACTTCCCTGACATTATTTACAACATCCTTTACCCCTGCAATGTTGCGAACAAGGGCAGCCGCACTGTCGGCGCAGTTCTCACCCTGGCATTCACCGTTCAGGGTCACTATGCCATCTTTGACAACCGGATTAATTTTCGGATACTTTTTACTGCTTTCCGTTGCAGACATTTTTTCGGACAAATTCTTTTGTATCTGCTCATCGCTTTGACTGTTTGTGCATGCCGCCAGAAGAAAACAAATCAATAACGGTAGCGTCCAACCTGATCTGCATTGCGTGTATCTGGGTCTCATACCTGATATTTTAATTATTTAAAAAGTTGTGGATTAACATATACCATACATTCAGAACGAAGTTGTGTTCAATACAACATAAGAGCCGGGATACTCGATATTGGCCCTGTCTTCCGCTGTTATGAAAATGCGGGTAGGTTTGAATGGCGAAACCGCTTCCATAGATGCTTTGAGCGTATTTGAAAACATGCCACTGGAAGTTTTTAGCTGTCCCAGGTTTTGAGCTCCTTTCCCAGATGTCTCAATCCATACAACATACACCGACTTTGGCGGCTGCAGGCGGGCAGGGTCAGCCAGGTGTTTGATATCAATCCTGATAGAATGGTTACCATTGTTATCCTTTTTCATCTTAACAGTTCCCTGGGCTGCCGGCACCACACTGGACGTATCAAAACGGATCTTCCGGGCGCAGGATCCCATTAAAACACAAACAACGAACAAGGCTGCAGCACACCGAACAAACCCTCCCTTTGTAAATACTATTGTATTCATCATTACATCTTTATTAACAGTTGTTGCAATAATTAAACCGCCCGGCATGTGAAGTCACCAGCAATAACGAGGGGGAACTGATGGTTATGAACTGCGCAGATAGATACACACATTTCTTTCAAAAATGAAAAAGGGCAGCCGGGGAGGCACAAATACCACCCGGCCTAAGGATCGCAACAACAGAAAACCTGACAAACGTTTATATCCTGACATAGGGCTGTCACTCCCCTGTCTTAAGTTTGTAGTACAAACTTTCCCATGCCCGTTAAAGAAATAGAAACTTTTTACCCTGCCAGCCGGCAGGAATGGCGCCGGTGGTTAAAAGCTAACCACGCAAAAAAGCAGTCGGTCAACCTGATCATGTATAGAAAAGAAAGCGGCGTGCCCACTATAACCTGGAGTGAAGCAGTAGATGAGGCTTTGTGTTTTGGCTGGATTGACAGTACGAGAAGACCGATCGAAAATGAGAAATTCAAACAGCTGTTCAGCCGGCGAAAACCAGGCAGCACCTGGTCGAAGATCAATAAGGAAAAGGTGAAGCAGTTGATTGAAAAGGGGCTAATGACAAAAGCGGGCATGGATTGTATAGAGCGGGCAAAACAAAATGGCTCCTGGACTATACTAGACGATGTGGAAGAATTATTAATCCCGAAGGACCTGGAGAAAGCATTTAAGTTACGGCCCGGTTCCAAAAAACATTTTTTAAGCCTGAGCAAATCCGTAAGAAAGTTTTACCTGGCGCAGCTCGTACTTGCCAAACGGCCTGAAACGCGCGCGAAGCGGATTGAAACAATAGTGAACCTTGCCGGTTCGTGAACAACAATGCCGCTCCGGTAGATCCGAAGCGGCATTTTACATATATACCTTAGAAGATATAATCAGTGCTCAGGAAATTCGACTCATGGTCGCGCACAATAGTATTGAACAGGGTTTTAGTTGATTCTGTAACCTTTGCCGCCACCAGTGAGCGGATGGAGAATGAGCGAAGCGCATCGAATACGGAAAGTGTTCCCTCTGCGCTGTCCTTTCTTCCCGTGAATGGAAAAACATCGGGTGAGCGCTGCGCCTGGCAGTTGATATTAACCCGGCTAACGAGGTTTACAAAAGAGTCGATCAGTTTCGCTACCTCGGCAGGTTCCTCACTGAAAATACTTACCTGCATTCCATGTGAAGCGTTCACCTGGTAGTTTATCGGTTCGTCGATAGATTCAAACGGCACTACCGGTACAATGGGACCGAATTGTTCTTCGTGATACAATTTCATTTGTTCATTAACCGGATACACTACTGCCGGGAATACGAAGGAGGCTTCCTGAAAACCACCGTTCTCATTAAGCACTTTAGCGCCTTTGGAAACAGCATCATCGATACATGCTTTCAGATAAGCGGGTTTATTATCTTCAGGCAGCGGCGTTATTCTTACCCCGTTTTCCCAGGGCAGGCCGGGTTTAAGGGCAGCCACGGCAGCAGACAGCTTTTCAGTAAATTCAGCAGCTACTTCTTTTTGCACAAAGATCAGCTTCAGGGCGGTGCATCGTTGTCCGTTAAAACTAAGTGCCCCCAAAATACATTCGTTCACCGCCACATCGATATTGGCATGTTTTGTAACAATAGCGGCATTTTTAGCATCGAGGCTCAGGATGGCGCGTAAGCGGTTTACTTTGGGATGCAGTTTTTTCAATCCGTTTGCCACTTTGCTTGAACCGATAAACGCCAGCACATTCACTTTGCCGCTTTCCATAATGGGCGAAATGATCTCCGAACCTTTACCGTACAAAGTATTTACCGTTCCCTTCGGGAAGGCTTCCTTAAACGCATTCAATAATGGATAATGCGCCAGCACTCCGTGTTTGGGTAATTTGAAAAGTATGGTATTGCCCATAATGAGGGCGGGAATAAGCGTGGTGAAGATCTCGTTCAACGGGTAATTGAACGGTCCCATGCTCAGTACAACGCCCAGCGGCGCTCTTCTGATCTGCGCAATGGTACCTTCCGCCTGTTGAAAACGCGACGATTCGCGGTCGAGGTCTTTCA
>CBIHPC010000275.1:0-8246 GCA_966211305.1 uncultured Niastella sp. | reverse complement strand
CCTTGAGTTCCTTTACATCCGCCCTTAGCGCCTCTTGAGGCAGCACATGAAGTGATAGTAGCACCGGCCAGAATAACCATAGCCAGGATAACGAGTGTCCGTTTCATTTTGTGATTATTTAAAGTTTGACAATTGCCTGATGAATACAAGGGCTCAACGATCATCAGGTCATTCAAAGGTTAACGGACTTAAGGGAGAGGAAAATTCGGTCGGATTGGATAGTAAGATGATCAAAATAACAAAGAATATCCGGTTCATACAAGACTGGACTAAAAATTTATTTTGATTGTATATAAATAGTTTTTGGTAATCGTTTCACCTTAAATACATTTAGCCGCAAATCCGTGCAAAAAGGTGTGCCACTCCTGCCTGCGCTACCGGGAAGTGTGGGACACCTTTGCAGTCAAAAACAAATCAATTTTCCGATGAAAGTACATTTTATTGCCATTGGTGGAAGCGTGATGCATCAGTTGGCGCTTGCTTTGCACAAAAAAGGCTACCAGGTATCCGGTAGCGACGATGAAATATTTGAACCGGCCCTTAGTAACCTGCAAAAGGCGGGATTATTACCGGCCGAAATTGGCTGGCATCCGGCCAAAATAACGCCCGGGGTCGATGCGGTGATCCTTGGAATGCATGCCAAACAAGACAATCCCGAGTTGCAAAAGGCCCGTGAGCTTGGATTACAGATTTATTCTTTCCCCG
Organism: uncultured Niastella sp.; assembly: GCA_966211305.1. Taxonomy (GTDB): domain Bacteria; phylum Bacteroidota; class Bacteroidia; order Chitinophagales; family Chitinophagaceae; genus Niastella. The sequence continues at coordinate 7,541 of CBIHPC010000275.1, read as the reverse complement.
AATACATATACCAGGAGAGCAGGGAAAAAACGCGGGTAGTTGTAGGTGGCAGCCATGGAAAGACCACAACTACCTCCATGATCATGCATGCGCTGAAAAACGCCAAAAAAGACTTCGATTACCTGGTGGGCGCCCGTCTCGAAGGCTTCGATCAGAGCGTACAGGTGACCCATGCCCCCGTTATCGTATGTGAGGGTGATGAATATCCGGCAAGCGTTATTGAGAAACGGCCCAAGTTCCATTTCCTGTTCCCCCATATTGCCATTTTAACCGGCATCGCCTGGGACCATATAAATGTGTTTCCAACCTTCGATTTCTACCTCGAGCAATTCGCCATCTTCATTCAAAAGATAGAACCGGGCGGCATCCTGATCTACAACGAAACCGATGAGGTGCTGAAGAAACTGGTAATAGCGAACAAACGTGCCGATATCCGCTATCAGCCCTACCAGGTGCCGTTCCATACCATCAACAATGGCAAAACCACGCTTACCATTGAAGGACAAACCGGTGTGCTGCAGGTATTTGGCAACCATAACCTGTTGAATTTACACGCCGCCTGGTACGTTTGCCGCGAGCTGGGCATGAATGCCACTGCTTATGTAAAGGCCATATCTTCATTTACCGGCGCTGCCAAACGGCTCGAACTGCTGGCCAGTAACGATAATACGATCGTGTACCGCGATTTTGCCCATGCCCCTTCGAAGGTAAAAGCCACCATCGAGGCGGTGAAACAGCAGTTTCCCAACCGTACACTGATTGGCGTTCTGGAACTGCACACCTACAGCAGCCTGAACGAACAGTTTATGAGCGAGTATAAAGGCGCAATGGACAAGGCCGACAAAGCTGCAGTATTTTATTCGCGCCATGCCCTTGAACTGAAGCGCATGCCGGAACTGCCGGCTGAAAAAGTTTTAGCAGGTTTTGGAAAAGATGGCCTGAAAGTGGTAAACGATAAAAACGACCTCATGCAATGGCTGCAACAACATAATTACAAAAATGCCTGTCTGCTGTTAATGAGCTCGGGTAATTATGATGGGGCAGATATACTTACTTTTGCACAGCAGGTAACAGGGAATAGCAAATAGTATTATATTGTTTTTGATTTTGACCTCAAATTTCAAAATAAACCATTTTATCATTTGCCTGTTTGATAATTTTATAAAGAATCTGCCTGCAAAAGGGGAGAATTTTTAATTTTTGACCTATACGACTAATTTTATATAACCATTATCAATTATCATTGCTGAATGTTGCAGTTAAAGAAGCCGCTGGCAGTCATTGATCTTGAAACCACCGGGGTAAACCTGGGCTCGGATCGTATCGTTGAAATAGCCATTGTAAAGATCCAAACCGATGGTAGCCGTCTGATTAAGCAAAAACTTATCAATCCTGAAATTCCGATCTCGCAAGTTTCACAGGAACTGAATGGTTTAACCAATGAAAAGGTGAAGGATGCACCCACGTTCAAACAGGTAGCTAACGAAATAAAGCAATTTCTCGATAATTGCGACCTGGCCGGTTATAATTCGAACCGGTTCGATATTCCCATGCTGGCAGAGGAATTTTTACGGGTTGGGCTCGAATTTGATTTCAGCAACCGCAGGCTGCTGGATGTACAAAAGATCTTCCATATGATGGAGCAGCGTACCCTCAGCGCGGCATATAAATTTTACTGTAATAAGCAGCTCGATGATTCACATCGAGCAGAGCCCGATGCGCTGGCCACATGGGAGGTGCTGCAGGCCCAATTGGAGAAATATCCCCAATTGGGAGACAGTGTGGATAGTATTATCACCTGCATTGGGGATGATAATATTGTGGATTTTGCGCGCCGCATGATCATGGAGAACGGCGTGGAAGTGTTTAATTTCGGAAAACACAAGGGCCGGTCGGTGGCGGATGTGTTAAAAGCTGAGCCTCAATATTATGACTGGATGATGAAGGGCGATTTTCCCAAACATACCAAGGCAAAGCTTACCGAGATATTTAACAGAACCTTGTTAAAGAAAGGATTGTGATTTGCCTTCAATTTATTTACTTGCAAATGTGTAATTTATATAATTGCACAAATTGAATTATTGTATTTTCGTACTCCAATATCAATTGATTTGTTTGGAAAACATCGTTATTATACCAACTTACAATGAACGGGAAAATATCGGTCATTTGATTGATATAATCTTTGCGCAATACGATAATTTTCACATTCTTGTAATTGACGACGGCTCTCCCGATAATACCGCCACACTGGTAAAAGACCGGCAGGTAAAGTATTCAGGTAAACTCTTTCTCGAAGAACGTAAAGGCAAGCTGGGCCTTGGCACCGCATACATTCATGGATTTAAATGGGCTTTGAAAAAAGGGTACCAGTTCATATTTGAAATGGATGCCGATTTTTCGCATAATCCCAAGGACCTTCAACGGTTATACGATGCCTGTGCCACCGGTGGCGCCGATCTGGCAGTTGGTTCGCGCTATGTAAAAGGCGGCGGCACCATCAACTGGCCACGTAACCGGATTCTGTTGTCGAAAGGCGGTTCGTTATACACCCGGCTTATTACCTGGATGCCGGTTCACGATACAACAGCGGGTTTTGTATGTTATTCGCGTGAAGTGCTTGAATCGATCAACCTCGATCAGATCCAGTTCCTCGGTTATGCATTCCAGATTGAAATGAAGTTTGCAGCCTGGAAGCTCGGCTTTAAAATAAAAGAAGTGCCCATTATTTTTGAAGACCGCAAATACGGTGTTTCAAAAATGCATAAGGGTATTGTTAAAGAAGGCATCTGGGGCGTACTGAAATTACGATGGGCCAGCCTCTTCAAAGATTACCATAACCGGCTTAAGAATACAGGGGTTGCACCGTACAAGCCGGTATCCCAGTCAGGCGATAAGGTGTTGGCAAAAACAAAATAATATTGTTCTAAGATAGCAGGTGTGCCACGTTTTCAAAACGTGGCACACCTTTTTAGTTTATGCGTAAGGCCTTTATACAATTACATACTGCTGTTTTCCTGGCGGGATTTACCGGTATACTCGGCCGGCTGATCACGTTGAACGAGGCATACCTGGTGTGGTATCGGTTATTGATAACGGTAGTTACCTTATGGGTTCTATATTATTTTCAGCAAAAACTGCATCGCGTTTCGCGGGCTGGCATCAGGTGCATAATGGGGGTGGGAGCGGTTGTAGCCTTACACTGGGTAACCTTCTACGCCAGCATCAAATATGCAAATGTTTCGGTAGCGCTGGTTTGTTTTTCGGCAATTGGTTTTTTCACGGCCATACTCGAACCGCTTATCGTTCGAAAGCCGTTCAGTGTAACAGAGTTGATGCTGGGATTGCTGGTAATGGCCGGCATTTACCTCATCTTTCATTTCGATCCCCAATTCAAAACCGGGATCATTTTGGGAATCATCTCAGCACTGCTTGCCAGTTTGTTTCCCGTGTTCAATCGCATACTGGTACAACAGTATAAACCGGAAACGGTTACTCTATACCAGCTGAGCGGCGGCTTTTTATTTCTAACTATGCTGCTGCCGGTATACCTGTTGTATTTTCCTGCCGGTCATATTGTACCAACCTTGTCAGATGCCGGCTGGCTGCTGGTCTTAAGTTTATTTTGTACCGTTTGGGCTTTTAATTTATCAATGAATGCGTTGAAAAAGATTGCTGCGTTCACCGTCAATCTCACCTATAACCTTGAACCCGTTTATGGAATAGCCCTTGCATTTCTTATATACCGGGAAGATAAATACCTGTCGGGTTCGTTTTACATAGGCTTGTTTTTAATTATGTTATCCGTAGTGCTGCATACCTGGCTGGTTTACAGAACAGGAAAAAAAACTTAACGTCTGCAAATGCAACGCTCATATTCGGCCATGTGTCAACAATAAAAAAACTGGTACATGAAAAAATTGTTTAGTATACTGCTTACGGGTAGTATCACATGTATGTTATTTGCCTGTAAAAAAGATAAGGGTGATAAATCTGATAACAACAGCCTGTCAGGTTATTGGGAACTGGCAGAAACGTCCAGCGCCATGATGCCGACTTACCAGCACGGCCCCGGAAATGGAAATGTCATTGAGATCAATACTTCCACATACAAACGATATGCGAACGGACAGGTAATTGCAAGCGGTGTTTTTACTACAATGCCCGACAATACCGTAGAAAAAAATGTTTGTCTTGTATTTGAAGGGGATCGCTTTACCCGCCGCATCATTTTCGATACCGCTCAGGCTGCAGATAAAACATTCTACGAGATCCGCGATGGCAGGCTCGCTTTTATTTCAGGTTGTTATGCGCTTGATGCGGGCCATAAGGAAGTATACAGACGGATAAACAAAGATCTGATAGTCGATTAATATTGTTTTTAAACATGCGATGTAACCGGTTTCGCCAGGGGCGGCCGGTTTTTTATTGTCAGATATCCATGGAATTGGGGATAGCCCTGAGGGGCGCCTGTTGCAGAAAAGTATTTACCGGAAAGCCTGCATTGCGATTTGAATTCCCCTCCTTCGCTTACGCTACGGACGGGCAGGCCTTATCGAATTATCATAATATCACATTATCGAATTATCACATTAAATATAATTCTACAAGCGGTTCAACGGCAGGATAATAGTTGCGAAAAAAATGGAGTTTGTATTAATTTTATTTTTTAACCGACTTCTATCAATGAGAAAATTATTCTGTTTCCCAGTATTGCTACTGGTAGGCCTGCATGTTTCAGCACAGAAAAAACCGCTTACACACGCCGTGTACGATAGCTGGCAGAACATTAATGAACGTTATATCAGCAATAATGGCAAATGGGTGGTATACACCGTTACGCCGCAGGAGGGTGACGCCACACTGGTCATTCAGTCAACCGACAATTCTTACAGAAAAGAGATTCCCCGCGGGTATGGAGCGGCCATTACCGAAGACAGCCGTTTTGTGATCTGTAAGATAAGGCCATTGTTCAGCGCTACCCGCGAGGCAAAGATCAAAAAGAAAAAGCCCGATGAGATGCCAAAGGATAGTTTGGCCATAATTGAAACCGGTACGGACAGCGTGTTGCGTATTCCACGCGTAAAATCATTTAAAACGCCTGAAAAGGGAGCAGGGCAATGGATGGCTTATCTGCGTGAGAAGGCATTACCTGTTCCGCCTGCAGTGGCCACGCCCGATTCTCTATCGCAACTGAATGGTTTATTACGAATGGCCGACAGCCTTACCCGGCTGGCCGATAGCTTACGCCATAAAGCCAGCGAAGCCAAAACAAAGGGCCTTACTTCATTGCAACCCACCAAAAAAGAAAGCAAACCAAAGACAGCCGACCGCGTTGAGGAAGGCACGGAGCTCGTGCTGCGGAATTTATACACGGGTGAAGAAAAGAAATTTACGCTGGCAAGCGATTATTACTTCAGCAAACCGGGTAATGCGTTCATCATAGAAACTACGCGAAGTAATGCGGACACATTGATGAAAGCGTGTGTATTGTGGTACAGCATCACCAATGGAAAAGCCGATACGGTGTTCCGTGGGTTCAACGAAGCAAAGAACTATGTGCTCGATGATGCAGGCACCCAACTGGCGTTTATTGCCGAACGCGATAGCAGCGCAAAAGCACTGCAGAAGTTTTATAAATTATATCATTATCGCACCGGAATGGACAGCGCCCGGTTACGGGTTGACAGAAATACAACCGGCGTAACAAAAGGGTTGACCGTAAGTGAAACTCAGGTGCCTGAATTCAGCGCGAACGGGAAGAAATTATATTTCAGCCTGATGGCCATACGTAAACCAAAAGATACCACACTGGTTGATTTTGAAACGGCGCGGCTCGACATCTGGCATTACAAAGACGATTACCTGCAACCGCAACAGCTGGTGCAACTGAACACCGAGTTACAAAGAAGTTACCGCGCCGTGTTGAATGGCGATGATGATAAAGTGATAAAGCTGGGTGGTGAAGATGCGGAAATGGTTTACCTGGCCGATGAAGGAAATTCCGATTATGTAATGGCGGCCACAACAAAAGGCAACCGCATCGAGTTCCAGTGGCTGGGGCATACAAGATACAATGTATATCTTGTAAACACCATCGATGGCAGCCGTAAACAGGTAAAGGATAAAATACGCACACCCATTATTTTCTCGCCAAAAGGGAAATATGTGCTTTGGTACGATGCTGCGCAGAAAAACTACTTCACCTACGCGGTAGCCGGCGGCGCTATTACCAATATTACCAAAAGCATTAAAGTTCCGTTGTATGAAGAGGACGATGATCATCCCGATGATCCCCCGGCGCATGGTATTATGAAATGGCATGAGGATGATAAGTATGTGTATGTGTATGACAAGTATGACGTTTGGCAATGTGATCCCGAAGGAAAGGTGGCGCCCCGATCACTCACCAACGGTTATGGACGCAGGCATAAGATCATTTATCGGTATACATCAACTAATAAAGAAGAGAAATTTATCAGTGATACACAAACCGTAGCATTCAAATTACTGAACGAAGTGGATAAAACCGGTGGGTTAACTTTTCACAATATGAAAGATACTTCGTTCCCCGGCTATGGCCATAACGGAGAACTTAAGGTGGGTTTCCAGGTGTTAAAAGCAAAGGACAGCCCCGTATATGTGTATACAATAGAAAGTTATAAGTTTTCACCTGTATTGGTGATCTTAAAGGATACCCTTATTGAATGGACGACTGTAGATGCAAACACCAGCAGGCCATATTTTAAGGATTCTGTATTCGTTAGAGAACTGTTTGCCACCAATCCACAACAAAAAGAATACAATTGGTTAACCTGCGAACTGGTGAAATGGACCATGTTCGATGGCAAACGATCGGAGGGGTTGTTGTACAAACCTGAAAACTTTGACCCGAAGAAGAAGTATCCTGTTATTTTTTACTTCTACGAAAAATACAGCGATGAGCTGTATGCTTACCGGCCGCCGGCGCCAAGCGCTTCAACGGTCAATTTCCCGTATTTTGCAAGCAATGGTTACCTGGTCTTCGTTCCCGATATCTATTATAAAAAAGGCGAGCCCGGTGAAAGCGCTTACAACGCCGTTGTATCTGCTGCGAAATTCATGGCCAAAAAGCCCTGGGTCGATTCAACCAAAATGGGCATCCAGGGACAAAGCTGGGGCGGTTACCAGGTAGCGTACCTCATTACGCGCACCAATATGTTTGCGGCTGCGGAAGCTGGTGCACCCGTGGCTAACATGACCAGTGCGTATGGGGGTATTCGCTGGGGAACCGGTTTGAACCGCCAGTTCCAGTACGAGCGTTCGCAAAGCCGTATCGGGTATACGCTGTGGCAGCGGCCCGATCTGTATATCAAAAACTCACCTTTGTTCAAAGCCGATAAAGTAAATACGCCATTGATGATAATGCATAACGATGCCGATGGGGCCGTACCCTGGTATCAGGGCATTGAATACTTCACGGCATTGCGCCGGTTGGGGAAGAAAGTATGGATGTTGCAGTATAATGGCGAAGACCATAACCTGGTTGAAAGAAGGAACCG
>CBIHPC010000274.1:0-8268 GCA_966211305.1 uncultured Niastella sp. | reverse complement strand
ACAAGCAAACCATGAGCGCCGTGGATGTGATCTACGGGGTTACCATGCAGGAGCCCGGCGTGAGCAAGCTTGTTCCGGTCGACTTCAGGGGGCTGAATTAGAAATTGGAAGCGCGATAATTTATATAGTTAAAGTGTGCCACATTTTCAAGGTGTGGCACACTTGTTTTTAGCGGCGTGCACGCTTTTATGCTAAAAATGCACGCTTATTGCCAAAACTGCACAGATATAAACTGGTACACCGGTTTACGATTACATGTTTTAATTTCGCCGCACCTTTCAGTAACTCTCCACAATAGCCATGAATCGTAAATTACTGAAGGCGCCATTGCGATATATTTTCTTAGCAATGGTTATAAATTAAAAAGGCCCTCCCCATGCATCGGGAGGGCCTTTTTAGTTATAGAAGTGTTTTATGTTTTAGTGTCCGTGTGCACCTTTGCCGCCCTGTTGCCCGGTCATTGTAGCCAGGTCGCGATCGAACAGGTACATACCACCTTTGTCTTCACCGATCAGGTTCAGTTTGTCGATGATCTCACGCGCAAGGCTTTCTTCCTCTATTTGCTCGGTAACATACCATTGCAGGAAGTTGTGCGTAGTGTAATCCTTTTCCTGAATGCACAGTTCAACCAGCGCGTTGATCTCATTTGATACTTTTACTTCATGTGAGTGAACGATATCGAATATTTCGCGAATATCTTTAAAGTCTTTTTGGGGAGCGGCAAAGGGAGGAACAATTGCACGGCCGCCGCGGTCGTTGATATAACGGAACAATTTCAGCATATGCATTCTTTCTTCGTCGGAATGGTGATACAGGAACTGCGCCACTCCTTTATATCCTTTTACTTCTGCCCAGGAACCCATAGCAAGGTAATACATCGAAGAAAACCCTTCCAGGTCTATTTGTCGGTTTAATGCCTCTTCAATTTTGCTCGAAATCATACGTGAAAAATTTTATCCAAATTACTGAAATATTATAGTTAAAACATTACTGAAATCATCTTTATTTTGGAAGAATGCGAACGGTATTATCACTGATATGCTCACTTTAAGAAACAGGCAACCAGGTATAAAGGCACAAGGGAAGCGAGGTAACAGGTTTACCGACCTTGCAATTGCTTTCAGCTATAAACTGTATTTGCCTGCGGCGCTAATGAACAATAAACTACAAACCATAAGCCACAAACTGTTCAAGGTATCACATAACAAGCTTCGCAATGCGTCCGTTACTTCCTGCTAAAAATACTGTTTTCCCGTGTTTAGCTTTCCGGCATACGTGAAAACCGGTTGTGCTGATGAGGCGCCAGGTCATTCCGCTATCGGTCGACAGGTCAACCCCCGAAGTGCCGCAGCACAACAGTTTTTTATTGCTTATATAAGTTATGCAACTGCGGTAGCCGTGGGGCGGGGTAGTGGGGCGGATCCAGGTATGGCCGCCATCATTGGTGAGCACACAGTTAAGGGTAGTGTCTTTATCGTTGGTAAAATCGCCGCCGGTTATGATAAAAGTATTGGCTACCCTCGGGCCATCGCTGCGAACGGCAATTGAATTGGCGCCCGTGCTTTCCTTACCCTGAATGATGGGGATAAGCCGGCCGCCGGCATCGTCATGCAGGCGGCTGGCTGTGCCGCCGCTTACGAAAAGAAAATCCTTGTTGCGGAAATAATGGATGTTGGTGCCGCTGCTGGCAAAACAGGCTTCGCCGCTGAGGGCATTCGATTGCATTACTGCAGGTATTTTACGCCAGGTATTGCCGCCATTGGTGGTTTTTGCTATGAAGAACTTGTTGTCTATAGGGTCGCCTACCACAACGCCGTGTTTGTTATCATAAAAATCCATGGCATCGAGGAACATGCCCTTTGTTGAATCGCTGAACACTACCTTCCAGCTGGCGCCGCCATCGGTGGTCTTTAAGATCCTGGCAGGTTCGGCAATGCCCATGATAATGGCTGTATTGGCATTAAAAGCCTCTATGTCGCGGAAATCGGTTTTTTCGAAACCTTTTACGATGATCCATTGCCAGGTTTTACCGCCGTTTAATGATCTTCCAACGGTGCCATGGCTTCCGCTGACCCAAACAACATCGTCGTTCACCGGACAAAGTCCCCGTATCGAAACGGATTGTCCGCTCGTAAGCATTTCAATAGTTTGGGCAGCAACGGGAATTATGGAACCAATCAGGAAGAATAATATTACAGCCAGGCGGATGATCATCGGTGATGTGGTTTTGGATTAGCACCGACAATTTAGGGAAAAACAACTACCAAATCTCAAACAGGATCGACCAATTGAACGGCAGACCTAAATTACCGGCCACCCTCTTTGTTATTGACCGGTGATCTGCGTTTTTAATTCTTCCAGTTCAACTATGCCGGTTTTGCGCCATACCTCCTTTCCATTTTTATATAAAATGAAGGTGGGCAGCCCGCTGGCCTTTATTTCTTTCATCAGTTCGGTATCAACACCCGCATCTATCTTTACCAGTTTGTATTTACCGGCAAGGTCTTTTTCCAGTACCTGCAGCACATCATTCATTTTACGGCAGGGGGCGCACCATTCAGCGCCACAGTCAACAAGTACAATGCCGGCGCCTGAGATCGCTGCTTTAAATGCTTCGGTGGTCATGGGTTGGGTGTCGGGCATGCCTTCAACGGGTTTGCCTTCTCCTTTCCATTTTATAAAACCGCCGGTAAGTTCATATACCTGTGTATAGCCATTGGTTCGAAGCCACCGGGCGGCGGAACGGCTGCGACCGCCGGAAGCGCAATAAACGTATACCGGTTTTGATTTATCGAGGTGCACCACGCGGCTTTTGAACTCGTCCTGGTTATTCCAGTCGGCCTGTAGCGAATGGACAATATGGCCCGACTTATATTCACCGGCGGTTCGCACGTCGAGTAACTGGCTGGTTTTACCGGCCATGCCCTTTTCAAAGTCGGCCGGGGTCAATTGCTGCGAAACCGCGTTGAACGAAACAAAGGCCGGCAGCACAAGGCACAAAAGGATGGTTTGTTTCTTCATATTATAAAACTAACAGTTCAATAAAGCCAAAAGTTAAGAAAGAAAAAAAAAGTCCCGCTAAAAGCGGGACTAAATATTTTCAGTCGAACCTTACCAAATTTGAGACCTCTTCAAAAGTATTGGATTTCATTTCAAAGGTAAATCACTTTAGCGGACGGGTTTTCAGGATATCGACTGGGTTTTTCAGGGATTCAATTGGATCGGTTTTTTTAAGGAATTGGAACTGGACTTTGGACGGTTTTTCAGGATACGATCTACATACGTAATTTCTACGTTTTTTGAGAACAAGGTTTTGTCATTTGGATGTTGGATGGTCTTTCCGGATACGTTGGATTTTAAAACCTCTTTAAAAACTTACTACTAGCTGATTGTTTAAATCAGTATATCAAAAATATATGTTAAACTCTTTAATTCATAGAGCAAATCTGCTCATTTTATAGTCTTCAGTTATTACGTTGTATATAGTTTAAATAACATGGATGGAGGGTAAATAACCAGTTAGTGGTATAGTAAATATACGAGAATTGGCTCAGGGAAGCCCTATTTTCGGGCCGTAATAAGATCTTTTGACGGGAGTGATTGACCTCAACCCGTAAAGAATTTTTACTGGTAATTCAACTGTTGAAAAATGGTCGATAAAACGCCTGGAAAAATGAAGATGGTTCAGGCCGATGAAATTTTACGTAGGCAGATGTGCCGGTAACTAAGTAGAACTATCGGTTGAGTTGTACAGATATAACCTGATTGTTTACACGATGTTTACAGCTAAATCGATAATAGAAGTACAATTATACCAGATTGGTTGACTATTCTCCATTTCCCCTATGCAAACGATTGTGTAGAATTGATTTTTTTGATCGTATTTTATGCAGAAAGCGGTAAAGGTACAATTACTGAAAAACACGCCGGATGCAATATTTATTCAGTTTTTGACGATTTTAGAGCGTAACTCTATCAACGATTTTGAAAAGCAGTATTTACCAGATTGTGGCTATTTTGGCGTTGGGCCTGCATCTAGTTCCCTTGCTCATCGTACTAGGAAAAAAGCTTTGGTCAGCAGTGCCATTCAGGTTATTGGCATTATACTGGGTGTTGTGCGCATTAGTAAATGTTTTGCCATGGATGGCTTTGCCGGTTCGCACTTTGGAGTTATGTACGGTGATCTATAAACTGCTCGATGTTCCTATAGTACTTTCCGTTCTGTATTTTTCTACTTCTTCCGCTGCAGTAAAGAAATTCACGAAACTGGCGGCGCCCGCATTACTGGCTGCTTCGCTGGTGAACTGTATAATAAGAGGGTTTACTACCAATGTGCTTGAATATGTATTGGGCGCAGGATTGCTGCTCGTTACCGGCGCTATCATTTGGGAGATCATTCTGAAATTACAGCAGATCAGGCTGACCTCGCAGGCAAAGGGATTGTTGTTGACGCATGCGGCCCTGCTGTTTGTGTTTGGCGCCAGTGCGGTTATTTACATCTTTGTTTATTTTCTGCCCGGAACTTCTTCTGCAACCGATAACCTGCTAATGTATTATTTATCTGCGCTAATTGCACTTCCAGTTACTATCGGCGGGTACCTGATCAGGGGCGTTAAACCGCCGCCGCCACCGGCCAGTGAAACAGTGGATACGCCGTTTGGAAAGGGGTATCAGATGATTTAAGGCCAATGTGCTAATTTGCTAATGTGATAATGTGCTAATGTGCTAATGAAGTAGAGAATATGGTTACTGTCACAATCATGTTGTGCTTTATAGCTTGGATCCTGAGCCTTGTGCCTTATAAGTTTATGATCGCGTAAGCAGTCTCGCTAACATACGGGCCGCCGGGATAACGCGCGGTATAATCGAGATTGATCCAGTACTGGCCATTTTGCTCGTGGTAGTACATATTGTCGATGGCCTCATTACCAAACAGGTGAATGACGGCCTGTTGCATCATCTCGAACTGTTTTTCATCGCCACACAGCAATTCAGGGTAAAGATGCCCGTCTGTAAGGATCATACGGCAGTGTGCGCCTATGGCTTTCATACAGGTAACCATCAGGATGGTATGATCGTCACAATCGCCTCCCATCCCGTTCTGGATGGTTTCTTTGGCGGTGGCGAAGTATTCGTCCCTTTCCGAATCGGAAACATATTTGAAATTGCTGTTGATATGCCTGAACAGCGATAACAACCTTACCTGCGAACCATATTTGGGATAGTATTCGTCAAAAGACTCAAGCGAGTATTTTACCGACCAGTTGCGCACAACCGAATCGGTTGGCTGCACCTTCACCTGCAACGCTTTTACCGTTTTGGTAAGCGGACCGTCGAAAAACGTGGGGCGAAGCACCAGGTCAATTTCCTTTTGTTCTTTTTTACCCCAGTTGTTCTGCACCATGGTTTTATAGTCCCTGATCATATTGCCAAAGCCATAACCATTGGTTAGCTGGTTGTATATGAGAACGAGTATCAGTAACCCTACGGCAGGTAACAGCAAAAAGCGGAACAGCCTGAGGGTAAGAAAAGTAAGCGTAGCGGCGAGAATGATTGAAACCGTGAGGTCGAGGTTCCAGTTGCCAAGTATCAATGGCGGAATGTACCGGTTGATTAATGGAGCCAAGGGAATTACTGCCAGTATGCTTAACAAAACCAGCAGCACTTTTCGGGTATGGCCATATTTATCCTGGGCTTGGTTCATAACGCACGTAATTTGAAACGAAAGATCAACCCTTTTTTTTGTATGGCAAGTGTTAACGCTTTCAGTATTTGTCCGGTAAAGATTTTACCTGATAACGCGGTAAAACAATGCATGGAGTGAAATCAGGCGCTTACCGGCCGTTAACCGAATTGAATCCCTTGCAAGCACCTGAATCAATAAGGTAAGCGGCTAAAGCAAACTTACGAAATTAAGGTTAGAATGTAAAGGGGGAAACATAACTGATTATAGTTAAAAAGAACCGGAAAAAAGTTAAAAGAAAAAGGTTTAAAGAGTGAACTTTTTAAATATGATCGATATTCAAAAAAAGCGCACTGCTTTAAACCTCCAACTTATAATTTGTCACCAACTACTCATCATCTTCTTCCTCATAATACGCATCCTGGCTGTCGTTGTAAACAGCGTCCCATTCCTTCACCTTTTCATCACTCAACAGTTCCAGAATGTCGAAGATCGGATCGTTTTTCTTTTTCCACGCCAGTACCGGCATATCCTCATACTGAGTAACATACATGCACTGGTCGGTTTCTACCATAATTTTAATGAGCGTTACAGGTTCGTCTTCTTTTTCCTGTATCAAATAGTAACAGCCGGGCTCTAACAATGAATAAGAATACATACTAATATCCTCCACCTTTTTTAATGTTTCAAAAAAGAAGAATCAACAGGTTTGCAAGCCGAACTAAATGGGTAGTGTACGTGCTTCGTTCAACAGAATTTAATGAGTTGGTTCCATGTAGTATAATGGGGTAAAGTAAGTAGTGTCACGGAACGCGTACAATTCAAAATTAGCATAAAAAAACACACCGGCCATACTCCCGGCGGCTGCCAGCCCGAATTTATAATTTGTTTAAAAATGGCTATTGACAACCAGGTTGTTATGGTTTTTAGCCTTTTTAGCCGGCCGCGAATTATTGATGAAATTTAAATTTTCCGGGAGGCTGTTCAAAACCGGTTTCTGGCACCGGAAATTACTCCGCAAAGGTGGCAGAAAATGAGGTTTTCTGCCATAATGTAACATGCGGGGGAACGAATGAAACGTACGGGAATTTTTGACCTGCTTTTTAATAAATAAACGGTGTTAATCAACAGTACAGGTTCAGCTCCTGGGAGTTTAGGTGGATGTGTTTTCCTGTATTTCAATATTAAATTATCGTTTATCGATAAATATTTATTGCTTTACTGTGTAAATACAACACTGAACAGATCAAACCATAAAAACTACTCATGTAAGGCGGATAACAACTGGCATAAAAGTTTAAGCACTAATCCAAAAATACTGTTATGCGAGCCATTTGGACCGGAGCTATCGGTTTCGGGTTAGTAAATATTCCCGTTAAAATATACAGCGCCGTGCAAGGCAGTGAGCTTGACCTCGATATGCTCGACAAAAAAGACCATTCCAATATCAGGTTCCAGCGTGTTAATGAAAAAACAGGCAAGGAAGTGGCCTGGGAGAACATTGTGCGCGGGTACAATCTCGATGGCCACTATGTGGTATTGACCGAAGAAGATTTTCAGAAAGTGCGCCCCGAAAAGAATAAACTCATCACAATTAATGAGTTTGTAGATGAGGCGGAAATAGACACCATGTATTATGAAAACCCGTATTACCTGGCGCCCGATAAAAGCGGGGTTAAAGCGTATAATCTGTTACGTGATGCGCTGGAAGAAACGGGGAAAGTAGGGCTGGGAACCTATGTGCTGCGAAACAAGGAAAGCATCGGCGTAATAAAACCGTATGAAAAAGTATTGGTGTTGAACAAGATACGATTTGGCGAAGAAATAAGAGATACGTCTGACCTTGATATAAAAGCTACAAAAAGTAACGCGGCCGAACTGAAAATGGCTATAGCCCTGATCAATCAGTTATCGGGTGAATTCGATATAACACATTTTAAGGATACTTATTCAGCTGACCTGTTAAAATTGATCAAGGACAAAGCAAAAGGTAAAAAGATACAAACACCTTCATTGCGTATCGTGCATTCACGGTCGAAGGACCTTATGGAACAATTGAAAGCAAGCCTTGGAGAAAAAGGAGAGAAAAAGAAAAGCAGCGGCCGACGGAAAGCTTCATAATTATGTTACATGTTTATTGAGCAGGTGAAGCAGGAAAGGAAAAATTTCAGTAAATTAGTGTTGATCCTATGCGTGTTTTTGTTAATGATCTACTAAACAACGATTGATGCCCGCCGGATGACATGTAAATGACATCTGATGAAATAAGGAATTACCATTAATTAACACTTCAAACTTCACGCTTGTGGAACATCAACAAATTGCGGAAATTTTAAATGACCTTTCTACAATTAACCGCGAACGGGCCAAGGCTTACGAAGAAGCGTCTTTTCTGAATTTCATTTTCAACCTCGAATTAAGGGGATCTTTTGCCTTGCTGGCCAATCAAAGCCGGCAAAACAGCTTTGCGCTTCGCCAGTTCCACGAACAATGGCAGGATAATCATCCCGGTTTTAAAAAGCCATTACCGCAACTCACCTTTGGCGATCTGTACAATCAGTGGAAAGAAATGGGGGTTTCATTTT
>CBIHPC010000273.1:0-8312 GCA_966211305.1 uncultured Niastella sp. | reverse complement strand
GGTTCATGGGGCGGCTGGGCTGAAATTGATGGAAACGCCAGGAAGAAACTGAATAATTCCATCAACAGAGGATTTCAAAGCCGTCCGGCTTTCTGGGGCAATATCTACGATCCCTTGCTGAATCCTGGTGGCAAATACCCCAATCCTCATTTCGAGAATATAAACCTGTCACCAACGTCTACTTTCTGGCAGGTGAGTGCTTTCAGAATGGGTATGCGAAATGTAAACCTGAATTACACCGTTCCTAAAAAGCTTGTTGATAAAGCTCGTTTGGCCAGCGCACGTATCTCACTGACCGCTTTAAATCCGGTAATTCTGTATAATCCTTATGATTATAAAGCTCCGGATGGTTCATACGAGACGTTCCCTGACCTGAAAACTTTTTCACTGGGCGTAAACCTCGGGTTTTAATTAGCAGGAATTGTAATTGAGTTTTGAATAACGAAATGCTTGAAAAACATGAAGCGCAATCATAAATTATCTTTAATAGCTGCAGCCTTACTGGCGGGCACAATAAGTTGTAAAAAAGATTTTCTCGAAGAAAAACGTGACCTCGGCGGTGTGAACGAGGAAGTGTACAAGGATTCCCTGCTGGCCACAGCCTATGTTGATTTTGTGTATGGATTGTTTCAACCGCCTTCCAATTCCCCGGCATGGTCATGGAATCTTGCAACCAATGGTATTCACTTCGCACAAACAACGGAAGAGTTTCCCGGCGAAACAAACTGGAATAAACCCTGGTCGGGAGTTTCTTACGTAAACGCGCATGCTTTAAATTATTTTGGCGCCCCGCTTTCAGCCAGCGTAGGTAACAATACCTGGACGCGGATAAGGGAGTGTAATCTTTTCCTCGATAATATCGATAAGTATGGGTTGCCTGAGGATGTAAGAAAAAGGTTGAAAGGCCAGATCTATTTCTGGCGCGCTTACCAGTATTTTGACCTCGTTCGTTTATATGGCGGCGTTCCACTGGTATTGACAGCCCAGGACCCCATTAATGCCGAAGAGAACGAATCGCTGAAAATACCCCGAAGCACAACGACGGAAACTTTCGATCAGGTGTATAAAGACCTTGATTCTGCGATCAGCATGCTTCCAGGAAGATGGACCATTGAAGGCACTGCACACTGGGGTAGAATTACCAGTGGAGGTGCGGCTGCTCTCAAAGGCCGGGTAGCATTGACCCAGGCAAGCCCACTGTTTAACCGCGGCGAAAATACTACCCTGTGGCAAAAGGCATACGACGTTAATAAAGCTGCCATGGACCTGTTAGTGGCGAATGGCTTCGGCTTATACAAAACAGGCAACCTGGCCGACGGCACGGCATTTCAGAATATGTTCATCACTGAGCTTAATAACCCTGAAGCTGTGATCGTATTCGGGTTCAACCAGGTTGTATCTGACCAGGTGCAAAAATGGAATGGCTGGGAAAATGCGGCACGACCCAGAGATATCAGTGGCAGCGCTTCATTGAACCCCACCAAACAAATGCTCGATGCATTCCCCATGAAAGACGGTAAAATGCCCGGCGCTTCCACCATCCCGTACGACCCTACCTATTTCTATAAAGACAGGGATCCCCGTTTCTATAAAACTTTTGCCATCAATGGTCAAAAATGGCCTTATTCAGGTAATCCCAACTACCGGCTATGGAATTATAAATGGTTTGCTGGTGTCAATGATGCAATGCCGGCAAGAACCACAGAAGCGAAAGGGACCAATAATTCCGGTATTTATATACGCAAAGCTACATCGCCTTCAGCCAGCAATGTAACCAATGGAACTTTTGCGGTAAGCCCCACAGACCACATAGAGCTTCGTTTTGCCGAAGTAGTATTGAACCTGGCTGAAGCGGCTGCTGCCGTTGGTAATGAAAGTGAGGCGCTCACGCTGCTGGCATCTATTCGCGAAAGAGCCGGTATTTCCAGTGCAGATAATTACGGGCTTGCAGGTATCAGCGGCCGCGATGCCACTATAGCCGCCGTTCTGAACGAACGTAAACTGGAACTGGCGTATGAAGGCAAGCGTTTCTGGGACCTGCGCCGCTGGATGCTGTTCAACAATGACTTTGGAACCTGCGCCCGTATGGGGGTTACACCGCTCGAAGGCACACGGCGCACCGGCATTGTGATCGCTGTTTACAAGGATAAAACAGCCGGTACAAAATACACAGGAGCTGCTAACCAGGATCCCCTGTATCTGCCGCAAAGCAACGCCAGCGTATTGCTGAAAGACAGGGAACCTGCCGTTTTACCAACAGGAGTTAGCCAGGAGCAGTATGTTGATACCCTGTATAAATATCATTTCCAGTTAATCGAAAAGAATGATATTGATCCAACGGCAAATAACAATGCCTGGAAATTCAGCTGGTATAACCAATATTATTTCTTCGGATTGAATTCTCAGATCATTCAAAATTCTCCCCACCTTGAGCAAACGAAAGATTGGGATGGTTTGTTCGGTCAGGGCACGTTCGATCCGTTAAAATAAAAAGAAAAAATACATCAGAGGGCATTTCAAAATGCCCTCTGATATTAATAACCGTTAATTTGTACCCTATAAAACTTTTACCATCGATAAAACTGTATTTACAACTTATAACTTACAACTTATAACTTATAACTCTCTAAGAGTTCTTTAACATACCAGTTCGTACGATCAATTAAAAGAAACATACAACCAGAAACAGGAAAAGAAATCAGTAAATGTCCGTGACCCGTACCAACCGACTGTAACATGGAACGAAAAGATTACTGGATCATCTTATTCCTTTAGCCTGGTTGCAAATGTTAAAATTATACATGGCTGTTCAATGCGGAGTATTAGCTGATCGCTTCCGCCAAATCAGGAGTGGCTGATGTTAACAGATCGATACAATGCCGGTAGACAGTGGTAAATGTATAATTGACATATAAATTAATGTTATAAAAATAGAAGAGCAGATCAGGGTATTTTCTTTCTTCAGGTGCAACCTGGAAAAGTGGATATTCGTCTGGTGTTTACATCTTCTCTGCTCAAAATTGCTGATCCCTTTTAATTGATCTGGAACTATCCATGAAAAACCAACGGAGCAACAAACAGGATCAGCAAATAAATTATAACAACAGGGAGGATATTTTATCCTCCCTGTGTTTTTAAGCAGATACAGGATCGATAAAAAAATATAACGACCTTCCATCTTGTAAAATATTAACGAAACAGGAGTGGAAGCGCCCGAAAGAAGACCCGGCCTTACCGTCTTTTTTACACCATGATTTGAAAAAAAAGTAATTGTTGATTATGAAAATGTTTCGCAACCTTCTTTTAGTTTCTGCAGTAGGATTCACCATGCCTGCCATGGCGCAATACCCGAAGATCCCGCAGGATGTTCAGAAATGGGCCGACTCACTGATGAACGCAGAACGCGCACAATCCGATGCCGCATGGGCAAAGGCGTTACCTATCATTACACAGGAAGCAAAACAGGGCAAACCCTATATTCCCTGGGCAGCCCGTCCGTACGATCTGCCGCAGGCCGGTATCGTGGCTTTCCCCGGTGCAGAAGGTGGCGGCGCCTATAGCTTTGGCGGCCGCGGCGGTAAAGTGCTTGTAGTTACCAGCCTCGAGGACAGAGGTCCCGGTACGTTCCGCGAAGCATGTGAAACCGGCGGCGCCCGTACTATCGTTTTCAACGTGGCCGGTATCATTCGCCTTAAAACGCCCGTGATCATCCGCGCTCCTTATATCACTATTGCCGGACAAACAGCACCCGGCGATGGCGTTTGTATCGCCGGTGAATCGGTTTGGATCAATACCCACGATGTGGTTATCCGTTATATGCGTTTCCGCCGCGGTGAAACCAATGTGGGCCGTCGCGATGACGCCATCGGCGGCAACCCCATCGGCAACATCATGATCGACCACGTTTCTGCCAGCTGGGGCCTCGACGAGAACATGAGTATGTACCGCCATATGTATAACGACAGCACCGGTACGCAGGAGCAAAAACTGGGTACGGTTAACATCACCATCCAGAACTCCATCTTCGCCGAAGCGCTCGATACCTATAACCACTCTTTCGGCAGCACACTCGGCGGCGAGAACTGTACATTTATGCGCAATATGTGGGCGAACAATACCGGCCGCAATCCTTCCGTAGGCTGGAACGGTACCTTCAACTTCGTAAACAACGTTGTGTTCAACTGGATGCACCGTTCGAGCGATGGCGGCGACTACCGCGCTATGTACAACTTCATCAACAACTATTTTAAACCCGGTCCCGTTACACCAAAAGATAAACCGGTTGGCCATCGTTTCCTGAAACCCGAAAGCGGCCGCAGCAAACTGAAATATAAAGTGTACGGCCGTGCTTATGTGAATGGCAACATCATGGAAGGGTACGATGCCATCACTAAAAACAACTGGGCCGGTGGTGTGCAGGTGGAAGATGAAAAAACAGCCGGTGAATATACCGATTTCATTAAATGGAATGAGCCGCTGCCTATGCCGAAAATGACCATCGTACCGGCTACTGAAGCCTATGCGTATGTTGTAAAGAATGCCGGCGCCACGCTGCCTAAACGCGATGCAGTGGATATTCGCATTGCAGAGCAGGTAAGAACAGGAAAGATCACTTACAAAGAAGGCGTTCCTTTGCCTGAGAAACAATTCGAACATCGTAAATTACCTATCGATTCGTACAAAATGGGTATCATTACCGATCCCATACAGGTAGGTGGTTATCCTGAATATAAAGGCACACCGTACAAAGACAGCGATAACGACGGTATGCCTGATGAGTGGGAAATTAAACATGGGTTGAACCCAAAAAACGCAGCCGACGCTTCGCAGGATAAGAACAAAGACGGTTATACGAACATCGAGGACTTCCTGAACAGTGTTGTGCCAGTGAGCAACGTAAAACCCGGGGTAACTAAAACGGCTAAGAAGTAGAAAGTTTTAAGTAATAAGTTTTAAGTAATAAGTTTTAAGCAATAGTTCAGTAGAGTGCAGTCATGAAAGATAGCTTGTAACAAGGTTCGCAGTTGGATATTTTTGGTAACGCAAACTTGTTGATCCTTTCCGCTTCCGTGGAAAGGATCAACAATTAAATAATCATCGGGCAATTATGTTTTTAACAAAAGAACCGATACGGCAAAGTTCGTCAGTAAATGTTTTAATAAAACTTTCTTTCATCAGCAGCCTGTTGCTGGTTGTGTGTTCTGTGTACGCGCAGAAGGCTAAAAAAACGCCTCCGCCACCGCCGCCTTTGTCGTTTGCAAAAGGCCGGCTGAACTATGTGCCCGATTCCCTCGGCAACCGCATTCCCGATTTCTCTTTTTGTGGTTACAGTGCAGGTGATAAAGCCATTCCCTATGCGCCCATTCGGGTAGTGGTTCCGGTAAAACCCGGTGATGCTACTTTGCGTATACAGGCGGCATTGGATTATGTAGCCTCGTTGCCCGGCGATAAAGACAATATACGTGGGGCTGTATTATTACAACCCGGCCGGTACGATGTAGCCGGCCAGCTGATCATTCGCGCCTCCGGTGTGGTATTGCGTGGCAGCGGGTATGGTAATGACGGCACAATTTTGAAAGGTACCGGCACAGACCGCCAGACCCTCATTGCTATCGCCGGTAAAAACGACCGGCAACTGGTAACTTCTGAGATCAAACTCACCGATAATTATATCCCTGTAAATAGTGTTACGTTCAACGTTAGCACCCCAAATAATTTCAGGGCTGGCGATAAGGTGATCGTTCATCGCCCTTCCACCGCCAACTGGATCGATGAACTGCATACCGCCCATTTTGGCGGTGGTATAACGGCGTTAGGCTGGAAACCCGGCCAGCGCGATATCTATTGGGACAGAACCATCGTTGCCGTTGAAGGCAACAGCATCCGGATCGACGCACCCATAACAACAGCCCTCGATGAACAACATGGCGGTGGTTTCATCGCTTCCTACAACTGGCCCGGCCGTATACAAAATGTTGGTGTCGAAAACATCCGTTGCATTTCTGAATACGATGTAAAAAATCCGAAAGACGAAGCCCATCGCTGGATGGCTGTCACTATAGAAAATGCCGCCGACGCCTGGGTGCGCCAGGTGGTATTTCAGCATTTCGCCGGTTCTGCCGTATATGTAGCGGAAACCAGTAAACGAATAACGGTAGAAGATTGTAAATCGCTGGCGCCCGTTTCAGAGATCGCCGGCTTCCGCCGTAATACATTTTTCACCGCCGGGCAGCAAACCCTGTTCCAGCGCCTGTATACCGAATACGGCATGCATGATTTCTCCACCGGGTTTTGTGCGCCCGGTCCCAATGCATTCGTTCAATGCGAATCGCACCGCGCGTACAGTTTTAGCGGCGGCCTCGATAGCTGGGCCTCCGGCGTGTTGTTCGATATGGTAACGATGGACGGACAGGCGATCAGTTTCATGAACCGCGGCCAGGATGGTAATGGCGCCGGGTGGAATGTGGCCAACAGCGTTTTCTGGAATTGTTCGGCAGCCCGCATCGATTGTTATCAACCGCCCACAGCGCAGAACTGGTCGTTCGGCAGTTGGGCGCAATTCAGCGGCGACGGCTATTGGGGCGAATCGAACAATACCATCGATCCCCGCAGTTTGTATTATGCGCAATTACAGGAACGTTTAAAAGAAGATCTCAAAGACAGGGTACAGTTGTTGCTGATAGAGACTAATGCAACGAGCAGTCCCACCGTAGCGCAGGCCGCGGAGTTAACCGCCATGTCGGTCAACCCGCAGCCCACTGTACAGGCATATATCGACGAAGCCGGTAAACGGCAGCCAATTCCAATTACTGCAACTGGTATTAAAACTATCGACGAAATTGGGTTTAAACAACCGGCAGCAGTTCAACCTGGGGCAGCTATGCAGGTTCAAAACAGCTGGCTGGTTCGCGGCAACAGCGTATTGACCGGTACCCGGGTTGAATCGCCCTGGTGGAGCGGCAGCGCAAGAAGTTATGCACTTGAAAAAGCAAAACCTGCCATTACGCGTTTCCTTCCCGGCCAAACCGGCAACGGCCTTACCGATGACCTTGGCGTCCTTACCGATAACATGAAGGCAAAACACCAGGTGGCGTTTGAGCAGAATTACGCCTTGTGGTATGAGCGTCGCCGTGATGATCATGAGCGCGTACGCCGCATCGATGGCGATGTATGGGCGCCCTTTTATGAGCTCCCTTTTGCCCGCAGCGGTAAAGACACCGCCTGGGATGGTTTAAGCAAATACGATCTTACAAAATACAATCCCTGGTACTGGAACCGCCTGAAACAATTTGCCGGCCTGGCCGATCAAAAGGGACTGGTTCTGGTACACCAGAATTATTTTCAGCATAATATCATTGAAGCCGGCGCCCATTATGCGGATTTTCCCTGGCGCCCGGTAAATAACATCAACAATACCGGTTTCCCCGAGCCCGTACCATATGCAGGCGATAAGCGCGTGTTTATGGCCGAACAATTTTACGATGTAAAACATCCCGTGCGCCGGGAACTGCACCAGGCCTATATCCGCCAATGCCTCAATAACTTCGACGGCAACAGCGGCGTCATTCAATTGACCAGTGCAGAATATACCGGCCCGTTGCATTTTGTACAGTTCTGGGTCGACGTTATAAAAGAATGGGAGAAAGAGACCGGCAAAAAAGCATTGATCGGGTTAAGCGCTACCAAAGACGTACAGGACGCTATCCTCGCCGATGAAGCGCGTGCGCCTTATGTCGATATCATCGATATCCGCTACTGGCATTACCAGGCCGATGGCAGTGCCTATGCGCCATTGGGCGGACAGCATCTTGCTCCCCGCCAGCAGGCCCGCCAGTTCAAACCTAAAAAAACCTCGTTCGAACAGGTATACAGGGCGGTTAGAGAGTACCGCGATAAGTTTTCCGGTAAGGCGGTGATGTATTCCGGTGATAACTATGACAATTTTGGCTGGGCCGTGTTCATGGCCGGTGGTTCGCTGGCCGGCATACCGGTAATGAGCGATGCTGCATTTGTATCGGCTGCCGCCGGTATGAAACCGGTTGACGGCCCTTCAAAAGAACAATATACTTTGGCCAGCGCCGGCAACGGTTACATCGTTTACGGCAACGGCGATCTGCAGCTTGACCTTACCGGCGCCGCCGGATCATTTAAAGTGAAATGGTTCGATGCCGGCAACGGACAGGTGATTGGTAAAGAAGAAAAGATCAAAGGCGGCAGGATAGTTACATTAAAGAATACGAAGGGTGGGAGTGTGGTTGCGTGGGTACGGAAGGCATAATTAGTTAATGTGCTAATTAGCTAATGTGATAATG
>CBIHPC010000272.1:0-8321 GCA_966211305.1 uncultured Niastella sp. | reverse complement strand
AGGCTATTTTGATGTATTTCGGCATCCAGCAAATGCAAACCTGGAACCTGGAGCCGTTTGAGTTCTATGACAAAATGCTGCTTAAAAAGAATTATAAAGAACTGGGCGTTCGGGCTGTGCCTCACGCGGTAGCGCGTTATGGCGCATATATTGCCAAAAACGTGGTACTGATGCCCTCGTATGTAAATATCGGCGCTTATGTTGATGAAGGCACCATGGTCGATACCTGGGCTACCGTGGGCAGCTGCGCACAAATTGGTAAAGGCGTGCACCTGAGCGGTGGTGTAGGCATAGGGGGTGTGCTGGAACCTTTACAGGCTACACCCGTTATCGTTGAAGATGGTTGTTTTATCGGCAGCCGTTGTATCGTTGTGGAAGGCGTAGTAGTTGAAAAAGAAGCCGTATTGGGCGCCAACGTGGTATTAACACAAAGCACTAAGATCATCGACGTAAGCGGTGCTACACCGGTTGAATATAAAGGACGCGTACCGGCACGCAGCGTGGTAATTCCCGGTACCTATGCCAAAAAATTCCCTGCAGGCGAGTATCATGTAAGCTGCGCGCTCATCATTGGTCAGCGCAAACCAAGCACCGACCTGAAAACAAGTTTGAATGATGCGCTGAGAGATTTTAATGTATCTGTATAAGTAATAATATTGGAAGGGAAAAAACATAACGTCGCTTTAACGGGATTCCTCATCACTATAATTGGTTCCATTTTGTTTTCAACAAAAGCTATCATTGTAAAGGTGGCTTTTGCAAACACGTCTATGGATGCCATTACCCTGCTTATGTTGCGGATGACTTTTTCCCTTCCGTTTTATTTAGGCGCTATCTGGTTTGCCCGGCAGGAAGGCCTTACTCCGCTTACCATCCGCCAGTGGCTGGGTGTTATCGGCCTCGGGCTTTTCGGGTATTACCTCAGCAGCCTGTTCGATTTTGTAGGTTTGCAGTATGTTACGGCCGGACTGGAGCGGCTGATCCTTTTTTTATATCCCACCTTCGCGGTATTTATCAACGCCTTAGTCTTTAAACAACCTGTCGTTCGCACCCAGAAAATCGCATTGTTCCTCACCTATACCGGTATTGGCATTGCTTACCTGGGTGAATTACACTTCGATATCGGCAATCCCAATTTTCTCTGGGGCAGTTTTCTTATCTTTTTGTGCTCCATTACCTATAGCGTTTACATCGTCGGCAGCGGCCGCATGATACCCACGGTAGGCGTTACGCGTTTTACAGCTTATGCCATGCTGGCATCAACCACGGGCGTGTTTGTGCATTTTGCCGTAAGCGGCGGCAACATGCAGCTTTTACAGGAAGCCGCATCACACTTCTGGTACGGTTTATTACTGGCGGTTGTGGCCACTGTGCTGCCTACGTTCTTGCTGGCAAATGGTATGAAACGCATCGGCTCGAACAATGTAGCCATCATATCTGCAATTGGTCCCGTTTCCACCATCATTCAGGCGCATTTTATCCTGGGCGAGAAAATATTTCCCGCGCAGATCGCCGGAACCCTCCTGGTGATCATTGGAGTGATCCTTATTGGATGGAAGCGGAATTAATTAATGTGAAAATTCGATAATTAGATAATGTGATAATGGAATACCGGTTCAACCATTCCATTATCAACTAACACTGTCAATTTTATTCCTATCAAAGATCTTCACGTACGCAACACGAAAATAACTTTTATTACAAGGCCGGCTTTCGAATTTGTGACGGTGTTCTCCCAGAAATGTGACGAACTGAGGAAACCGGTGTGAAGAAAAGCGCTTTCTCCTCGAAAAGTGCATCGCAGGCGTGACGAACCGGGGAAACCGGCGTGATGAACGTGTCTTATCGGTGTGATGAGTCACTCTTCGACCTCGGGTTCTCCTCTTTGGGTCCTCTTTGCCTCCTCGAAACCACCTCTATTGGTCCTCGGGCGCCGAGGAGGCAATGAGGTACCATTGAAGTACCATTGAAGTTGAGCACCGTATAAAAAAACGCCTTGCAAACCAGGTTTACAAGGCAATTAGCTGATTTACTAATGTGCTAATTCGATAATGGAATACAGTATCGGGGATGCTAACGCGTGTATGGTTATAAAATGTCGACACAAGAACTGCTTACCTGCTGCCTGGCGTACAGTTCGGGAAAATGAGCATGCCGAACCTAAAGAATTATCACATCAGCAAATTATCACATTATCATATTGTTCTTCCGCATCTCTTCTGATAATACCCGCATCTCTTCTTCGGCTTTTCTGCCGGTGCTGCAGCCGGGGTTTGCTTCGGTTGCACAACCACCTTTTGCATGGCAGGCGCCGGTTTTTGAGGAGCCCCTGCTTTTTGCGCTACGGGTTTGCTCTTTGTAAAATTCAATGGCATACCTACGGTAATATTCCAGGCCGATGCAGAAGACGATAATTGCGTATTCAGTTCTTTACCATCGAGCGGCGTGGTAAACGATTCATTGTTCAAATTGCCAATACCTCTCAGGTATTGGATACCTACCACATATTTGTTCACATCGCCTTTGGAAAATGCGAGGTTAACACCGGTCATAAAGGCCGAGGTCCAGTTACCGGCGCTGTACTGGTAAACAGTTTCGTTCGATCTCATGGCACTGGTGATGGCGGTTTGCGGATCAGGTACAAATGCCATTCCCACAAATGGCTGAATGCGCATATTCATCACAGGCTTTTTGGCGGCTGCCGCCTGCGCCAGCATCATTTTGCGTGCAGCGCAAGGATTGCCGGAGTTTACCGGCGCTGCTTTTGCTTTGGAATTCTTTCCCAAAGCAATGGCTTTGCTGCTTACCTGGTAACCGGCTTCAAGCCGGAGTTTCCAGTCGCCCTGAGTAGAAGAAAATTCTTTGTCACCGGTTTCAGGGTTGGTGAATTCATATGTTACAAGTGAACGGTTCGAGGCTACGCCTGCAAAGGGCCCATGCCGTTTATTGATGAGGTAATCTGCCCTGAGGCCAACCTGCGGCGAGAAATTTGCACTCATAGGATTAATGCGGGCAGTGTTGTTGTACTTAACACAGGTGAAAGCTTGTTCAATACCCACTCTGGGTGTAACGGAGAGTTGGGCATTCGTTGCGAACGCACATGCAACGAATACCATACCGGTTAACGCTGCTTTTCTCATAGCTTAGTTTTTAAAAAGTGTCTTATAAGTTACGACATAAAGCGGGAAAGAAAAATTAGAATCCACGAGCGGCGCCTGCAGGGCGCCGGGTTGATAAGTTGCCAGGCCAGGGTTGATAAATAGTTGATACAGGGTTCCGGCGCATCACGCTGATTAATAGCAGTCAGGTCAATTGTTGGCGTATTCCCTTTATCAACTTTTAAACTTTTCAACTTTATCAACCCCGGCGCACAGCGTCCCCCCTCCTTGTCACCCTGTTAACTTTTTTTCCTCCCCATTGTCCAATTCAACCAACCCCGTTTGTTATACAGGTATAATATTTATATTCAATAACAAATTAAAATTTGAAAAAAATGGACGAGTACATGTTGCTATTACGGCATGAAGACGGCAGCAAGATCGCTTCACCCGAACAAATGCAGGTATGGATGAAACAAACCATGGACTGGATCGGCACCATTTCGGCCAAAGGTAAATTTGTGAATGGCACCGGTTTATTGTTCGAAGGCAGTAAAGTAGTGTGGCCGCACGGCGTGGTAACCGACGGCCCCTTCGGCGAAATAAAGGAAACGCTGGGCGGACAAATGATCGTAAAAGCCGATTCATTTGAAGAGGCCGTTGAATTCGCCAAAGGCTGCCCGGTGCTGCAGGGCGAAGGCAATAGCGTGGAAGTCAGAAAGATCGCCAAAGACGATGGCGTGCATTAAAAACGATCAAAACCACTATAACAACAAAACATGAAGGACTACTTACTTGTTTACCGGGCCGATTTTAGCATTATGCCCAACCGCACCCCCGAAGAAATGCAGGCTATGTCGAAACGCTGGATGGATTGGATCGGCAGCATTGCAGCGCAAAACAAATTAGCCGATCGCGGTAACCGCCTTGAAGGAACGGGTAAAGTGCTCAAAGGCGACAGCGCCATCACCAACGGCCCCTATGCGGAAATAAAGGAATCGATCGGCGGTTACTCTATCGTAAAAGCAGATTCTTACGAAGCGGCCATCGAACTGGCAAAAGGCTGCCCCATTTTAAAACTGGGCGGCAATGTGGAAGTGAGAGAGATAAGTGTAATGTAAATTTATCGTGAAACGGCAAACGTGAAAGGCGCGCGATAATTGAGATTAATACGCAACTTTGCGGCGTCAGAATTTATGGCAGATCGCAGATTGCAAAAGCAGCAGGCTCGAAATTGGGATACCCTTTCACGTTTGCCGTTTCACGTTTCACGACAAAAGCTATGCATCAACAGCAGTTAATACCGCATTTATTCAGAACCGAATACAGGAAGATCATAGCCGTCTTATGTAAACGTTTTGGCTTCAATGAAATTGAAACGGCCGAGGACATTGCCAGCGATACCTTTATGAGCGCCGCGCAAACCTGGGGTTTGCAGGGTATACCCGAACATCCTGTTGCGTGGCTGTACACCGTGGCCAAAAACAAAGCGCGGAATTTCCTGCACCGGCAGGCCACCTTCAACAACAAAGTGGTTCCCGAAACCGCCGTGCGCGGAAACGCATCGACAACTCCCGGATACGAGATCGATCTTTCGCCGCAGAACATCATCGACAGCCAGTTGCAAATGATGTTTGCCATCTGCCACCCGTCAATAGCGCCGGAAGCGCAAATAGGTTTATCGCTTCGCATCCTTTGCGGTTTTGGTATTGAAGAAATTGCCGATGCCTTTCTAACCAATAAAGAAACCATCAACAAACGCCTGTACCGCGCCAAAGAAAAATTAAGGGAAGAAAATATTCCCATAGAAGTTCCCGGCCTGGCCGAAATAGACGACCGCCTCGCCGTTGTGCTGGCAACACTTTATTTGTTGTTCAGCGAAGGGTATTATTCCATCAGCAATAACAGAACGGTTAGAAAAGAACTGTGTTTTGAGGCCATGCGGCTTTGTTATTTGCTGATAGAAAATAAACATACCAACAAACCGCCGGTAAACGCATTGCTTTCACTCATGTGTTTTCATGCCTCGCGTTTTGAAGCCCGGTTGAACAGGAATGGTGAAATGATCTTATACGATGAACAGGATACCACCCTGTGGGATGCCGATCTCATAAGCAAAGGCGGTTATTTTTTAAACCTGTCCGCCACCGGCAGCCAGCTCTCGCGTTATCACCTCGAAGCTGCCATCGCTTACTGGAATACACAGAAAGACGATACCAAAGAAAAATGGGAAAACATTTTACAACTCTATAACCGGTTGCTGCAAATCGAATACGCTCCCATTGCTGCGCTTAACCGCACTTTCGCCCTCTCCAAAGCCAATGGGAAACAGGAAGCCATTATAGAAGCGGAAAAACTAAACCTCACCAACAACCATTTTTATTATACGTTACTGGGTGAATTATATACAGGGATCGATAATACGAAAGCAAAACAGCATTTTGAAAAGGCCCTTACATTGGCAAAAACACTAACGGATAAACAAATCATTGAAAAGAAGATCAATAAGACCTGTTAGTTACAGGTTATATGTTTCAGCGCCTGCCCGCTCTGCGGGGTTACAGGAGCGAAGCGCAGTTGAAACAACGATAAAAATGATCAAAATCAACTTATATACCTAAAAATTAAACCCGTCGCCCAAACAAGGCGCGCAACATTGTTCTTGCGGTATCTTGCGTTACCAGATTGGTTAATCACTCTTTTGCATAACCGGGAATAACCCGTGTTGGCGACCAGAACGATCCCGCCTGATCGGGCGTAAGATTACCGGGCCGCCCGGGGCCTGCAATTGCTCTTATCACATTAACCATTAAAACGTACACGATGTCTTACAATTACACCAATCTCGTATTTGAAGGTGGCGGGGTAAAAGGAATTGCCTATGCAGGCGCCCTGCAGGTATTGACGGATTGCGGTATTCTTCCCCAGATAAAACAGGTAGCGGGCACTTCGGCCGGCGCCATTACCGCCACGCTGGTGGCATTGGGTTATACCGCGTCCGAAATAAGGTCAATCATAATGGGAATGGATTTTAAACAATTCGAAGACGACTGGGACCCGCTTCGCCTGCCAACGGATTACGGTTTGTATAAAGGCAATACTTTTCTTGCGTGGATCCAGCAAATGATCGCGGCCCGTACAGGCAAGGGCGCCACCGCCACTTTTGCCGACCTGTACAATCAAACCGGCATCGGGTTGTTTGTATTTGCAACCGACCTCAACATGTATAACGTAAAACAATTCTCGCATCTCGATACGCCTGCAGTGCCTGTTGCGGAAGCGGTGCGCGCATCGATGTCGATCCCCATGTTCTTCAAAGCCTGGAAGTTCAGCAATAACCTGCCCGATAATCATATTTATGTAGATGGCGGTGTGGTGCTTAATTATCCGCTCACGATCTTCGATACACCGCAGAACCCGGAGAACCCGCAAACGCTGGGCTTTTTCCTGTATGATAAGAACGGGAATAAAAAACCGAATACGTTAACATACGATCAGCCCATTGCGTACTGCAAAGCATTGTTCGAAACCCTGCTCGATTCGCAGGTGATCGATATTGCCAATGACCCGGCAATGGAGCAACGATCGGTGAAGATCGATGACTTCGGCATTGCCGCCACGGATTTCGATATTACGCAGCAACAAAAAGAACAGTTATATAAATCGGGAATGGTTTATACGGAAGCCTATTTAAAAATTCCGGTATTAAGTTGATGGTACCGGATGCTGCTGATGGCTTTATATTTTTAAAACAGCAAAGGATACAGCACTGCCTTCTAAAGATCGGGAATATTAATCAATTGGAAGCCCCTGGCCTTTGATGTACTTTTTAAAAGCGTTTAAATGAACCTTACAATAGCCGTAATCAATTTCTTTGAGCTTTTCAAAAGTATCTATATCGGTAATGCCTTCATACCTCGACGTATGTGAATAACGATAAAGATTCTTATACTCGCGCCAGGCGTTGCGGGTGATCATCATTTTACGTCCTGATCTGTCAGGATTGCAATTATATTCAATATCGGTATGGGTATTACCAATATCAATTTCTCTCGTTGCGGCTAATGCCTTTAAATAATGAAGGGCTGTATAGAATAGAATGGTGACTTTCCAATCAAAAAATCTTTCTGAAAAATTAGTGTGGACGCATTCATGAAACCTTTCATTATGAATGGCCTGATCAATAAAATGCTGCATAAAATAAAATCAAGCAAAGGTTATTTCTTCAATGCAAATGATCTTATGCGCAAGTTCGGTTGGGATGAATTGAAAGTAAACAGGATATTTGCTGGTAATATCAAGTAGATCATACCTGTTAAGGAATTCGAAAATCGTATTTCTGTTTACTATATTATCTTCCTTAAGAATTATAGAATAATGCAAATGATTAAGCGAAGTATTACTTATTAAAACCTTCTCGATAAGCAATTTATTGCGATCGAAAAAATTTTTAACCATGCTTTTGATTATACCTTTCACCTCCTGATCGATCTTGTCGGAGATCTCTGAAAAATCTCCAAGCGGATCAGAAAGCATTTTTTCTATACTCCTTGTAAACTCCGTTTTTTCGCCAATTTGCAAAAGCGCATAACTACGGTCAACCTCCTCTTTAAATTCTTCAAGATTACTCTGAAGCAAATAAAGAATATGCTTTAGCTGTTGTAGCTTTTTTTCCGATGCCGTATTTATATCTTCCATTTTCTCCTGCATACCTGCAATAATTTACGCAAAAAAACAGTACTGGTTAGCTAATTTACGATCCAGGCATCAAAGATCATACACAATCGATATACATCATACTTAAACCGCCCATTTCACCTCAGTTATTGATTAAGATCAAGATCGTTTTCAAGGCCATAACTGCTACCGGCTGAAACAGGTTGACCTCGATGCACGCAGCAGTTATTCTGCTACCCGTATGGTGACGTTCGGCGACGGAACACAAAAGCGATAGTATTACACCCTAACCCGGTGAATGATATATTACAGGCAACTGTATATGAAAATAATATTCAAATAGCGATCAACAAGCCTAACGTAAAAACAATCCGCCGCTTACCTTTAAAGAAGGGCACCGTCAGTACGCTGGCACCAGGCATGTATTATGTAACGGTATATAAATAAACAGCAAAAGCGGTTAGGCTCACAAAAGCTTATCAAAATGTAGAAACAACTCTTATAGTTTGATCAAAATCAAAAGATACTAACGTCAACATTATTTCA
>CBIHPC010000271.1:0-8421 GCA_966211305.1 uncultured Niastella sp. | reverse complement strand
TGTTTAAGCGCCTGGGGTTCCTCCACCTTTGCCAATATCAGGAACCTGATCAATGCGCAGGGCACCGGTTCTACCAGTATCCTGTATAGAAATTTCGAGGTATTGAGAAATACGTTTCCTGCGGTGGATGCCATTGGCTTTGATGATGAAAGTACGTATGATGTTAACTCCTCCACCGCGCTGGCGGTAATGCTGGGTAATCTGGGTTTCAAGGTATCGCTGGTGCCGTATACCGCACAGTCTTACTGGACAAGCGTAGCCGCCAACACCAATAACCAGCGTCCGGGTACGGTTGACCGTGTCGATCTGCAATGTTATGCCGGCGGTGCAGGCAACAATCCCTGTAACTGGAATTTCGGCAGCATACCGGTGTATGCCGGTTTGTGGGATGCTGAAAAATCAACCAGCCAGGTGCAAAGCCAGTTAACTACCTGGAGAAATAATTGTGGGGTTGATGGCGGCTTTATGTGGCTGTACGATGATTTCGACAATACTACCGGTACGGAGGCCTATGCCGCTGCCGTCAACAATGTATTCGGAGGCGGCGCCGTAAATACGCCCGCAGCCCGGTTCTTTAAAGATTGTAATTATACGGGGTATGCGGTTAGTCTGGCCACGGGCAGCTACACGCTTACCAGGCTGCGGTCATATGGAATTTTAAATGATGATATTTCTTCGCTGACGGTTGAAAGCGGTTATTCGGTAACGCTGTACTGGGACGACAATTACGCCGGTTCCGTTCTCGGTAAAAATGCCAGCGATGCCTGCCTGGTCGATGATGGCTGGAACGACAAGGTATCGTCCCTGGTGATCAGTAACGCTTTTTCAGCACGGGAGCAGCCGGTAGCTACAAACGACAGAATAACAAATATACCCGGGCAACAGGAAATAAAATTCCCTGAATCATTGGGGCTGGCCGGCATCCCTGTACGGATATACGATATTACGGGCAGGCAGGTGATGACCGCGAGGCCGGTTGCCAACCGCATCAATATTAATTCATTGTTACCGGGCGTGTATGTGATGGTGTACATTAAAGAGGGGCGACAGGTTTCGCGGAAGTTTGTTAAGTAAATAGCTGGACGTTCCGGAGTGCAGGAATATGAAGTAAGAAGTACGGGGTAGGAAGCAGGACGGCCCGGATTACGGGTTTTTCATACTTCTTATTTCTTACCTCTTACTTCGTATTTTTTTTCCCCATTGCAATTTTTTTCCCCCTTTTGTTTTAAAAAAGCCGTGGATATATTACTTTACAAACATGGCGCCAATATCAAAGGGTAAATTCAACAACCGGCAGTGGCTTTTGATCCTGATCCTTTTTGCCATGATGTCGGTTATTTCGTTCTATATATTTCAACATGCATTCGCATACCGGCGTGTTCAGGTAGAAGTATTGGTGGCCGCTACCAGTTTAACGCTTTTTTTTGGTTTTATTCTGTTGGTGACCATGCAGGGCTTCAAGTCGGTTGATATTTATGAAGATGGGCTCACTGTAAAATGGCGCTTTTCGGCCCGCGTATTCAATAAAGAAGATCTTAAAGCCTTTTCTGAAACTACCCGCAAACAGATCAATTACATCGTAATAAAAACAACGGCCGAAGATATAGTACTGCCCGAACCGCTTATCAGCAACTATGCAGATGTGATACAGCAACTGCAGAAATGGAAAATAAAACGAAAGTTCGATCTGCCTGTTACCCGCCATTCACGATACGAGAACAGGGGGGTAGGGGTAATACTGTTGGTTGCGGGAGCATTCCTGTTTGGGTTTACGATAAAGTCGATCATCATGCCCGAATTATCGGTTGACGGTACCAAACTCATCACCCTGAATGGACACCTCAGCATGGCGCCCGATATAAAAGAGCCAACCGCCAGAAACGCATTTAGCTACATGCAATTATACCTGATAGAATATCCCGGCATCAACTTTCATATAGATGGGGTGGGTTTTAATTCTATCAGTCAAAAGAAATTAAGAGGCGCTACCCGCGGCACCCCGGTTGAGCTCAGCATTCTTAAACATGAATATGCGGTGAAGATCAGGAATACCGAAGTGCCGGGTTATTTTGATAAACACTACGAGTGGGCTACGATCTATACGTATAGTCTAACAATGAACGGCGAGCCGTTACTGACCGTCGATAGCTACAATGAAAGCAAACATTCGCTCGATAACAGCAATAAAAAATGGAGCGTACTTATTGCCATTGTGGCCCTTTCCATGTTTGCTTATGGCTTCATACTCTACCGCCACCGGAATAAGGTGCCCGTAACCGTGCCCGTGGCGGTAGTGCCCGCCAAACCGGTGCCCGATAAAGTATAAATTCTTCAATACTGAACAGCGGTTGTATCAAAAACGAACAGGTGTAAATAGCCCGTACATATAAGCGGTTGATTAGCATATGCCTCAAATTCCGGCATTTTGTTGGTTTGAAATTGATCATTCAGTGTGTAAGGATAGTTGTTGTATTGGTGCACCTGAATGATTAAATTACGTATATGCTCCTGAACTATATAAAAATAGCCTGGCGTCATTTATGGAAGAACAAGACGTTTACCGTCATTAATATCACCGGGCTTTCCCTGGGTATTGCGAGCGCACTGCTCATTATTTTACATACAAAGAATGAGCTCAGCTATGATAAAGGGTTTTCAAAAAGCGATCGTACTTACCGGGTCACTTTGGAAAACCCGGGTGAGAAAGCAAGGCATTGGGCGCCCATATCTTTTCCGGCCGGGGCTGAAATGCAGCGGTATTTTCCGCAGATAGAAAGTATGGCCCGCTTTTACCGCGCCTATCCCTTTCAGCTATTGAGCTATACTTCGAAAGAAGGATCGGTGAACAGGTTTGAGGAAAAGGGCGGATTCTTTGCCGATGCCGCCGCTATCAACCTGTTCGATATTCCTTTTGTTAGCGGCAATGCGCAAACGGCACTGACTGAAACCAACAGCATCATTATTTCGGAAAAACTGGCAAAGAAATATTTTGGCGCTGACAACCCGATGGGAAAAGTAATACAGGAAGAACTGAACAGAATACCGTTAAAGGTCACCGGCGTTATACGATCGTTTTCTTTTCCAACCCATCTGCAATTCGATTACCTGGTTTCCATGCCAACCATTCAACGGGTGATCGATCCCCAAACCCTCGGGAATATAGGCTGGTCGGCTTTTTATACCTATGTGCGGCTGAATGAAAACACAACAAAGGCCGCGGTAGAATCGAAACTACCGGGTTTTATGCTGCAGTTTTATGGTAAAGACGGCAATTCACCGCAAGAGATCCTTGCATCGTCAAAAATGCATTTGCAGCCGATTACCGATATTCATTTGCGTTCAAAGCTCGAGAAAGAAATGTATGTTAACAGCGATATTAAATACATATACATTTTTTCCATTGTTGCTTTGTTTATACTGCTGGTGGCGGCGGTTAATTTTATTAATATTTCTACCGCCCTGGCATTTAACCGCCTGAAGGAAATTGGCCTGCGTAAAGTGGCGGGTGCTACCAAACATCAGCTCATCAGGCAGTTCATTGGCGAGTCGCTGTTAATTACGCTGCTGTCGGCCGCGGTAGCGTTGCTATTGGTAAAAGCCGCTTTGCCTTTGTATACATTTCTTACCGGACAGCAATTCAGATACGAAGCATTGTTTACATTCACCAACTTCGGCATCCTGTTATTGCTCATTGTTTGTTGCGGGCTGCTGGCAGGAAGTTATCCCGCCTGGTTTGTTGCGCGGTTCAACCCCATCAATTCGCTGAAGGGTAAAAAGGATACCCGCTTCTCATTGAACTTCGTGCGTAAGGGGCTGATCGTATTTCAATTTGCGGTATCGGTATTTATGATCTTCGGAACCCTTATCGTGTACAAACAAATGCGCCTCTTCCATAATAAAGACGTGGGGTTCGATAAAGAACAGGTGGTGGCTGTTACCGTATATGGCACCATGTACAAACACCTGGGCACCCTGATCAATGACATTAATAAGAACCCGGCTATCCACAATTACTCATTCGTATCTACATTGCCGGGCGACCGGTTCAGCATGCAACCGTTCTATCCCGCAAATGCTCCGGAAGACGACCAGCCATCCAGCCGTATAATGTGGGCCGATGAAAAATTATTGGCTACATTAAATATAGGGTTGAAAGAAGGCCGCAATTTCTTCAACCAGTTTCCCGATGTAAAGAAAAATGAATTCATTATAAATGAAACAGCGGTAAAGGCGTATGGGCTCACCAATGCCATTGGTAAGAAATTCATCATGGATAACCGCGATACCGGTGAAGTGGTGGGCGTTATAAAGGATTTTAATTTTGCCTCCCTGCATTCGCCGGTAGATCCGCTGGTGATAAAGTATGACCCCTACCGCACCAATTACCTGTTGGTGAAAGTGCAACCCGGTCAGATGCCGCAAACCCTGCGGTTCCTGGAAACGGATCTCAGGTCGTTATCACCGGAAAGCACCTTTACCTATACGTTCATGGATGAAAAAATGAATCGGTTGTATGAAAGCGAAGATCAGTTAAGCAGGGTGTTTAAGGCCTTTGCCATCTTCGTGATTTTTATTGCCTGTTTGGGTTTGTTTGGTCTTTCGGCTTACAGCGCACAGTTGCGTACACGCGAAGTGGGTATTCGGAAAGTGCTCGGTGCTTCGGTGCAAAACCTTGCGATGTTGTTGCTGAAAGATTTTATGATACTTGTGCTGGCAGGCATCGTATTCGCCTGGCCATTTGCGTGGTGGGCCATGAGCCAGTGGCTGAATGGCTTTGCTTATCGCATACCCATCGATGGGTGGATATTCACCCTGTCGGGAATCCTGTCACTGGCCGGCGCCCTTGCTACTGTGAGTTACCAGGCGGTTAAGGCAGCCCTGCTGAACCCGGTAGTAAGTTTGAAAAGTGAATAGTGAATACCGTATTATTCGAGGCCTGCATTAATTAGCACACCAGCAAATTAGCACATTATCAAATTAACTAATTATGCTTCGGCATCAGGTGCTTCGGCAGCGGGATCTCCCGGCTCAATGAATCGGGCTGCGGATCGCGGCGAATGGTTTCAATAGGAATAATACCCGACCATATCGGCAGCGGTTTGTCCTCCTCCTCATCGTTCGGCATACCTGTGCGTACTTTGGCCGATGCTTCATCGATATCAAAAGCGATCACCGTTGTTTTTTTAACCTCATTGTCTTTCATGGGGCGCAGGTAATCCCAACTGTCAGGTACGATCTTGTTGGTAAGCCATTCCAGCACATCGGCCTTTAACTTCGGTTCTTCAATTTTCACTCCATTTGAAAAAAGCACCACCGACCGGTAATTTACCGAATGCGAGAAAGCCGATTTGGCAACCACCAGGGCATCGAGCAGCGTAACGCTTATACAAACCGGTACGCCTTTTTCCAGTTCCCAAATAAAATGGCTGCCTACGGAACCATGGATATATAATTTATTCTCATACCGAACGAATGCGGTAGGAATGGAAAATGGCTTGTTGTCGAACACATAGCTAATGGTGCAGAACAGCGCCTCGTCTAAAATAGGATAGATGGTTTCTTTATCGTAATGCGCCCTTTTGGCCGACCGGCTGGGAATCAGGTGTGATTGTGGTGCCATATTGCTTGGTTTTTTTACAAAAGTGTATCTTTATTGGACGAGTATAATCATCCGGTTTTTATAAAGTAAGTAGTCCACTTTTACCATGCAGGCACTTTCAACCCTTATTTCGATCGAAAAAGACAGTATACAACCTGTGTATCTTCAAATTGCCAACCAGTTAATGGTGTTTATAAAAGAGGGCAATCTGCAGGCCGGTCACCGGCTCCCCAGCACCCGGCAAATGGCCGGCTGGCTGCAGGTACACCGCAAAACGGTGATACAGGCCTATGACGAACTGCTGGCGCAGGGCTGGCTCGAAAGCCGTACGGGCAGCGGCACATATGTGGCCAAACACTTACCGGAAATACATCCGCGCAGTTTGCTTAACGGTTCTGCCAAACCGATTAACCCGGCGCATATGGCCGGTTTTGAATTTGAGGAAGCGCCGCACCTCGACCGGCCGGTCATGTGGTCAAAGCACAAGTACCATCTCGATGATGGTTTCCCCGATTCGCGGCTGGCGCCACTGGAAGAACTGGCGCGCGCTTACCGCAGCCAGCTGCTTACCGGTAATCCGTATGTGCGTTTAGGCTATGGCGATACGATGGGCTCGCTGTGGTTACGGCAGGTGCTGGCCGAATATTTAAACGATACGCGCGGACTGAAAGTAACCCCCAATAATATCCTGATCACCCGCGGTACGGTAATGGGACTGTACCTTTCCTGCACCGCATTTTTACAACCCGGCGATATTGCCGTAGTAGGGGAGCTGAACTACAATGGCGCCAACATGAATTTTTTGCAGGCCGGCACCAAACTGTTGAAGATCCCGGTTGATGAACATGGCATTGTAGTAGAGGCCCTGGCAGATATTTGCCGTAAACAGCGTGTACGCATCGTGTATGTGACCTCGCATCATTTCTACCCAACCACTACGGCTTTGCGTGCCGACCGCAGAATTGAATTGCTTCGGCTGGCAGAACAATACGGCTTTATCATTTTTGAAGATGATTATGATTACGATTTCCATTACCTGAGCAAACCGCTGCTGCCGCTGGCCAGCGCCGACAAGGCGGGTATGGTATTGTATTGCGGTTCCTTCACAAAATCTATTTCACCTGCTTTTCGGGTAGGTTACCTGGTGGCTTCGGAAAATGTGATCCGTCACCTCGCAAAGCTGCGCCGCATCATCGACCGGCAGGGCGATAATATGCTGGAGAATGCCATTGCCGAACTGTTGCAGAATGGGATC
Source organism: uncultured Niastella sp. (assembly GCA_966211305.1). Taxonomy (GTDB): domain Bacteria; phylum Bacteroidota; class Bacteroidia; order Chitinophagales; family Chitinophagaceae; genus Niastella. The sequence continues at coordinate 1,567 of CBIHPC010000271.1, read as the reverse complement.
ATTCAACGATACCTGCGCAAGGCGATGCGCACGTACAAACAGCGGCGCGATGTTTTTTGCGAGCTGTTGAAAAATAACCTGGGCGATTATCTTCAATTTCAGGCGCCGGTGGGAGGTATGGCTGTATGGACGCATTTTGATCCGGCGATTGATATAACCGCCGTAGCGCAAAAGGCATTGGAGCATGAATTATTCTTTTCGCCCGGGTTCAGAAATGATGATGTAACACCGGTGCTGAATGCCACAAGGCTGGGCTTTGCATCATCTACGCCCGGGGAACTGATAACCTGTGTGGAGATCATGAAGAAGGTGTTGAAGGGGTAGCTGCAAGCTTTAAGCTATAAGCTACAAGCGAATACAAATAGAAATACAGCCTGAAGCGGAACGGCTAAAGCCTAAAGCTGAGGCAGAAAGTCCAAAGCTGAAAGGCGAAGCAAATACAGCTAGAGGCTTAAATGCAAGTACAGCAAATTCGGTTAATCATACGCTACAGCAGTTTAGCAATTATTGACTTAAAGCAAACCCGTTTTAAGGATGAATAAATAAAAGTATGTATCGCGTTAAAATAATAAACGCTTTTCCATCTTTACACACATCCATATTTGTTAGTGTTGCAATTATTAAATTAATTTTGCATGCAATTGGAAGGCAAATATGTTATACAAACGCGAATAGCATTGTTCTGCCTGTTGATCGTTCCTACCCCTTCGAATGCTTTTGGCTTACCGGTCTTTCACCGGAGTGTTTATAACCCTGAAACCAGTTTAGCTCATTTTAAATCCCTGCCGAAGGTTATTTTTTCTTATTACAGTTGTACGGCTTTATTACCATTGACATTTGTCAACCGGTAGGCGGGTTTTGTTTGTCTATAAATATCTTATTGAATAGTAGCTATGGAAAATGCACAGTTGGTAACAATTGCTATAGTAGATGATCATTCGATGTTACGGCAGGCCATTCATTTACGATTGAGTTTACTGGGATATAAAATAGTGTTGGAAGCGGAGAATGGCAAAGACTTTTTTGATAAATTATCTGTGTTGCCCGACCCGCCCGATGTTTGCCTGCTCGATATCAATATGCCGGTAATGGATGGTTTTGAAACGGCTGCAATGTTAAAAAGAGACTGGCCGCAGATAAAAGTTGTTTTTTTTACCATGCATAACAGTAAAGCGTTTGTGAATAAAGCCAAACAACTGGGGGCCGACGGCTTCCTGTCGAAAGATGCTTCTATGGAAGAATTGAAAAAGGCTTTATCGGTTGCAATGCCTAAATAGGGAGTATTACCGTTTTAAAAATATAAAGATGGCGCCTATAAGGGTGAGCACGATCACTACCTGGCGGTACAGATCGTCTTTTATGCGGGCCACCAGTTTTATGCCGCACCAGAACCCAAGCAGCAGAAATGGCACCAGTGCCAGATCGGTGAGCAGGGAGCTGGCGGTAATATTCTTCCAGTAAAATACCTGGAAGGGCAATTTAAAGAGGTTGATGATAAGAAAGATCCATGCACCGGTTCCGATAAAATCATTTTTGGGCAAACGCATGGCCAGAAAATAAATATTCG
>CBIHPC010000270.1:0-8506 GCA_966211305.1 uncultured Niastella sp. | reverse complement strand
GTACGGGCAGGCCAGTTGGCGCCGGCATTGTACCGGGCACAGGCTGCATTCATGGCGTTGGTAATACGGGTTTGCACATCGGCCGGCACATTGGTACTGGTGAGCGTCCAGGTAAGTTGTCCGCTATGCGTTACCCGCAACAAGCCCCATTGCTGGTTCTCTCCGCCCCAGTAACCCCATTGCGCCACATTGGCGCCCGGCGACTCCGATTGTCCGGCCACATCCAGGTCCTTACCGCTGTTGCGGTTTACGATCCGGTAGTAACCGCTTCCAATACTGATGAATTGCCATTGCTGGTTATTGGCCCCGGAATAATCCTGGATGCTCACATTGTCGCCATCGGCTGTGCCACTCTGGTATACCTCCAGCGATTTACCGCTTTGTACGCCAATGATAGAATAATACCCGCCCGACAATTGCGTCAGTGTCCACCGTTGATTGGTAGCCCCGGCAGCGCCCCACTGCAATACATTGGCGCCATTCGCCGTTGAGGCTGAAGCCACATCGAGCACCATACCGCTTTTACGGTTTACGATGAGGAACGTACCATTGGCCAGGGTTTGTAACGTTTCTGAAGCGGGTACTCTTGCCGCGGAAAGGTCCTCCTGCTTTGTGGTATTCACTGCAGGGGTGTCAGTGTCGACACTTTCGGAGTTGCCATCTTTTTTACAGCTTACAATAAGTAAAGACGCGAGAATAAACAACGCCAGGCAGCGTTGTACAAGCAATCTGTTTCCCATACAAGGTTTAATTTTAAGGTAATTGAATTGGTTATGAATTTACCTTGATGCCTGATGAGTCACAGGGGGCTAACTAGTTTAAAATGGGGGGCATTTTGATACATACGCACAACAAAAAACCCCGGCCATTACCGGGGCTTCCATTAAAACAAATCAGAGCATACAGCGCTTTCGGGTAAATGGTGGGTGTTCGCCGGCTGGGAGATGGCTCACCATTTGTAAGTCTACGGGGGGTGCATTATTATAACGCCCCTGTCTTACTCTACCGCTGTGAATGTATTGTTGCTATAGATCCATCAGCATTATGTTTCAATTCGGTAACCTTTACGTTGCGCAAATGCGTTTTGCCCGACAACTGTATATCATGATAGAACAAATACCATTTGCCGTCTTTTTCAATTATCGAGTGGTGATTGGTCCAGCCTTCAACGGGAGAAAGCAATACGCCTTTGTAAGTGAACGGTCCGTTCGGATTATCGCCAATGGCATATACGATGTTATGCGTATCGCCGGTTGAATAGGAGAAATAATATTTTCCATTGTATTTATGCATCCAGGCCGCTTCAAAGAACCGCCTGTCGTTATCTTTCTCTTTGTATAATTTACCGGAGCTGTCTACAATCTTTACTTCCTTAACAGGCCCGGTAAAACTTTTCATATCGGCGCTTAATCTGGCTACGCGGGGTAAAATGGCCAACTCATCGGGCTGACGCAATTTGCCGGCGCTGTCGTATTTGTTATTGTTCCAGCGTTGTAATTGTCCGCCCCAGATACCGCCGAAATACATATAATACGAACCATCGTCGTCTTTGAATACACAGGGATCGATACTATAACTTCCTTTTATAGGTTCCTTTTCTGCGGTAAATGGCCCTTCCGGCGTTTTTGACGTAGCCACGCCTATCCTGAAAACATCCTGTTTGTCTTTTACCGGGAAGTATAAATAATACGTGCCATTGGCAAAGGCCGCATCGGGCGCCCATAACTGCCGGCCCGCCCAGGGAATATCCTTTACATGCAACGCCACGCCATGATCGGTTACTTTACCACCTACGGCATCCATAGAAAGAATGTGATAGTCCATCATATTGAAATGATCGCCATTATCATTCTCAGGCGTACCGGTTGCCGTATCGTGCGATGGATAAATATAAATTCTGCCATTAAAAACATGGGCCGAAGGATCGGCAGTATAAATATGCGACACCAACGGTTGCTGCAGGTATTTATCACTTGCGGCATTGTTGTTCACTTCGGTTGAATCTGTTGCGGGAGCTTCGCTGTTACCAGCCTCATTGCAGGCGGCAATTACCACTATGGCCGATGCCATTAAAAAGATCTTTCTTTTCATATGTTATATAGTGTGTTGAATATGTTGTTTTTGTGACAATCGTTTAACCGGCTGCCTGCTTCCACACATGCATGCAGCATATTTTGATGAAAAGTAAACAAAACAATTGTAATCGGTTACATTTTGTGTAGAAAAATCTATTTTCGCCTCCCGAACGGTAGCATTTAACGATTCATCTGAAATTAACCCATCATGCAGTTGCGCTCAGCAAGGAAGTATGTTTGCCAGTCACTTCGAACGATTTGTATCGGTATACTATTGAATGCATTTCCGGTTACGGATGGTAAAAGCCAGCCCGCGACAAAAACGCCTGCCGCAAAACAGGCGGCCGCCCCTGTACGGGAACGCATAAGTTTGAAGGCCGGCTGGAAATTTATGAAGTATACTACCGGGCCCGACAACTTAATATACGACATAAGGCCCGCAATCACCGATCGTAAAGACGATGTAGTGGCCGACAGCAAACCCACTGAGGCGGTATCGATAAAAACGGAAACGAACGTATTAAAATACTGGGTACTGCCAACAGCCAACGCATTCATCAACGATACCGCAAAACATCACCAGCGGCCGGCAGGTAACCCCGGCGGCGACTTTCCTTTTGTGCAAAACAGTTTCGATGATAATAGCTGGGAAGCGGTTACCCTGCCCCACGACTGGGCCATCAAAGGCCCTTTTTACAAAGGTGAAACTGCCGTAGTGGGCGGTGGTATGGGCCGGCTACCCAGCCCGGGTGTTGCCTGGTACCGCCGTAAAATAGATATTCCGGCTGCTGATAAGGGTAAGACAATTTATCTCGATATAGACGGGGCCATGTCATACGCCATCGTATGGCTGAATGGCAACGTCGTGGGCGGCTGGCCATATGGTTACAATTCCTTCCGGCTCGATCTTACACCTTATATCAAAGCTGGCAGCGGGAATCAACTGGCCATCCGGCTCGACAATCCCGCCAATTCCGCCCGCTGGTATCCTGGTGGCGGATTGTACCGCAGCGTATGGCTCACCAAAGTAGCGCCCGTACATATAGCGCACTGGGGCACGTTCATTAAAACCAGCAATGTTTCAAATGCTTCTGCCACTATTGATCTTGCTGTTCAGATTGAGAACAATTCAGGAAGCGGTCAGCGGGTGGAAGTGATTACAGACATATATACACTGAATACACAAACTGGTAAAGCGGGTGAAAAAGTAAATACCTTTCCCCGAACAACAGCCGGTATTGCCGCAGGCGGGAAAAAACAGGTGGCCGGTACAGTTACCATTCAATCGCCCCTTTTATGGGGACCGCCGCCGACACAAAAACCGAACAGGTATATAGCCATTACCCGGCTGTATGCAAACGGCAAACAGATAGACGAATATGAAACGCCATTCGGCATTCGCTCCCTGTTATTCGATGCGGAAAAAGGGCTTTTTGTAAACGATAAACCGGTACGCATCAAGGGAGTGAACCAACACCACGACCTTGGCGCATTGGGCGCGGCATTCAATACAAGAGCGGCGGAACGACAACTGGAAGTACTGCGCGAACTTGGCTGCAATGCCATTCGCCTTTCGCACAACCCGCCGGCGCCTGAATTACTTGAGCTCACAGATAAAATGGGTTTTCTTGTGATCGATGAAATATTCGATAGCTGGGAAAGAAAAAAAACACCCCACGATTTTCACCTCATCTTCCCCGACTGGCATGAGGCCGATACGCGTTCATTTATAAGAAGGGATAGAAACCATCCTTCTGTCATTGCCTGGAGTTTTGGCAACGAAGTGGGCGAACAATATACGGGAGACTCAGGCGCTGCTGTAGCGGGAAAACTATATGCGATCGTTCGGGAAGAAGATAATACTCGTCCGGCCACCGCCTCTATGAATTATGCCAAACCAGATATGCCTTTTCCGAAGGAAATGGATCTCCTGAGTTTAAATTACCAGGGCGAAGGCATACGGGATGCTCCGGCATATGCACATCTTAAAGGTATAAGAACATCGCCTTTGTACCCGGCCTTTCATTCAAAGTTTCCCGATAAAATGATCGTCAGCAGCGAAACCGCTTCGGCATTGAGTTCCCGCGGCACCTATATCTTCCCGGTATATAATGGCAACAGCGCCCCGGTAAGCGACAGTACCGGCGGCGATCCCAACAACCGCTTTGTAAGCGCCTATGAACTGTATACAGCAGCCTTTGGCGCTTCGGCAGATAAAGTGTTCGCTTCGCAGGACAAACATCCTTACGTATCGGGCGAATTCGTTTGGTCGGGCTGGGATTATCTCGGCGAACCTACCCCCTACTATTCAGCCCGCAGTTCTTACTCCGGCATCATAGACCTGGCCGGGTTCAGGAAAGACCGTTTTTACCTGTACCAGTCGCGCTGGCGCCCTGAACTGCGCATGGCCCATCTTCTTCCTCACTGGACATGGCCCCACCGCATTGGTAAAGTAACGCCGGTGCATGTGTTCACCTCAGGTGATGAAGCGGAACTTTTCCTCAACAACAGATCATTGGGTAGAAAAAAGAAAGGAGCGTACGAATACCGCCTCCGGTGGGACAGTGTGGTGTATGAACCCGGCACCTTGCGGGTGGTTACATATAAGAATGGAAAACCCTGGGCGGCAGATACCGTACGCACCGCAGGTACAGCTTCCAAACTGCATTTACAGGCCGACAGAAACGTCATATACGCCAATGGCGAAGACCTTTCCTTTATTACCCTGAAGGTAACAGACGCCAATGGCAACCTGGCGCCCGAAGCAGACATCAATATAACATTCAGTGTAAGCGGTGCAGGTGAAATAGTAGCGACAGATAATGGCAACGCAGCTGACCTTGTTTCCTTTGCCTCCGCGGAAAGAAAAGCATTCAAGGGGTTGGCACTCGTGATAGTTAGAGCGAAGGCGAAAGGTAGTTTTACAGTGACTGCTACGGCCAATGGGTTGACGTCAGCGCAGGTATTGATCAAAAGCAAATAGTTGTTCAATTATTCAGTTGTTCAGTTTATAAGGCAAAAACTAAACAACTGAATAACTCAATAACTGAATAACTCATTTTAACCCAGTTGATGCGCTTTAACCAACTGCTCATTAAACCCGCCTTCTTTAGGATTAGGCGCGCCCTTGCCGGTGGTGATGAGGTTATATAAACTATTGGTAACATAATTCCCCCAGGCTTTCCTGCAAACATCAAAACATTCATATTCAGGAACCAGTCCAACCTGTGTAAACTGAAGCTGGGTTTGATTGTTTTTCCCAGTGATCTCAAAAATGACCTTATTGCCTGTCCATTCTGTTTTGTCGTTGGTAAATTTGAAATAGTTATCAAGCACCTGCCATACGACCTTTTTACCGGGAACAAATTCTATGATCCTCATTTTACAACGATGCACATCCTGGTAATGATAATCGAATTCGGCGCCGGGCTGATCAGTACTTCCAGCTATTTCCTCTGACCACCAGCCACGAACATTATTGATGGCATTAAACACTTCCATGGGCGTTTGATCCACTACGATGGTGGTGGTAAAATCTTTTGACGACATAGTTATATTTTTTTGTTCACCAAAGCTACCGGCTTACACCAACTTTAACCGGGTGTAAAATAGACAATCCATAGGGTTGAATTGGACAAAGCAATCCGTATCTTTATACAAACGATCCATTATGCAAAAAGTGGTAATACTGGTGCCAAACGAATATGTAAACCTCAGCAGCGTAGCCGGCTCTTATGAAATACTCACCCGCGCCAATGACTACTGGCAACGGACAGGCAATGAATCAAAGATGGAAGTTATTGTGGCGGGCTTCACACCGGAATTGCAACTCGATGCAGGTTTGTTCACCATCCATCCCGTACATATAAAAAACATCAATAAAGCCGACCTGGTGATCATTCCTTCCATTGCCAATAACGGTTTTGAAAGTATGATAGAACAGAACCTGGAAATGATCAGTTGGATCAAAGAACAGTATAACAAGGGTGCAGAAATAGCCAGCATTTGTTCTGGCGCCTTTTTACTGGCGGCAACGGGTTTGCTTGAAGGCAAAACCTGTTCTACCCACTGGAATGTGGCCGGTGATTTCAAACGAATGTTCCCCAATATCAACCTGCACATCGATAAACTGATAGCCAGTGAACCGGGCATCTATACCAATGGCGGTGCATTTTCCTTTCTTAACCTGGTATTGTTCCTGGTTGAAAAATACTTCGACCGGCAAACGGCCATCTTCTGTTCAAAGATCTTCCAGATAGATATTGAAAGATCATCACAATCGCCCTTCCTGATCTTCCAGATCCAGAAGAACCACGACGATGATGTGATTCGTGAAGCGCAAAACTTTATAGAAGAAAACCTTGGTGAAAAAATATCGTTTGAAGAGCTGGCCGCCAAACTGGCCGTCAGCAGACGCAATTTCGACCGGCGTTTTATAAAGGCTACCGGTAATACCCCGGTGGAATACCTGCAACGAGTAAAGGTGGAAGCGGCAAAAAGGTCACTGGAAAGCGGTAAGAAAACTGTATTTGAAGTAATGAACGATGTTGGTTACACCGACGATAAGGCATTCCGTGAAGTATTCAAAAAGCTAACAGGCCTGTCGCCACTCGATTACCGGGCGAAATTCAATAAAGCTGAACGCTTAACGCATAATGCTTAACGCTGCCTTCCGCAATAAGTTCTTCACGTAGAAACACAAACAGCCCGAAATTCCGACTGTCGCCTTAAGCCTTAAGTGTTTTGCATTCAGCCTTCAGCGTTCTGCCTTCCGCAATAAATTCTTCCAAACAATTGCGATCAACCTGAAATTCGGGATGTAGCGTTCAGTGTTTTGCGTTTTGCATTCAGCGTTTTGCGTTCAGCGTTCAGCGTCTTCCGGGAACGATTGCGTAAATAAATTCTCTCCCGCTATCACGCAAACGAAAAAACGAAACTAACTTTAATAAGCCTGAAAGAAGATAATTACCCGGAACCTGTACGTTTTATCCCCTCTCCTAAAAGTACATTCAACCATCTGTTTATGCGATAGTTCTACCCTATCGACTACTGATTTTTTTATTGATGTTTAGAGCGCTCTGACATAACCATTTATCATTTTATTTTTAAACCTATTGCCATCATGAAAAAAACGATTCTGCCAATCGGCGCACTAATCGTATGCGCCACCATTTCCATCAGTGTACTAACAGCGGGCTGTCAGAAAAATACAGCATCAGATCAACAGGCCCCTGATGGTTCTTCGAACGAAAACGTAAACACTGAATTTACAGTTGCAACTGCCAATGGTTTTGCGGCCGGCACCACGGGTGGTACCAGTCCAATAACAGTTAGCACAGCCGCAGCATTCAGAACAGCAGCCGAAAGCAGCAGCAGTCAACTCATTACAGTTTCGGGTAATCTTAACCTTGGGTCGAGCCAGGTAAACGTAAAATCGAATAAAACCATTATTGGCGCCAATTCAAGCTCAGGCATTATAGGTTGCCTGCGGCTTTCCGGTGTTAGCAATGTAATTATTCAAAACCTTAATATCACCAATCCTTCGGGTGCAGGTACCGGTGATGGTATTGAAGTGTCGGGAAGTACCAGGGTATTTATTACCAAATGCCAGTTTACCGACTGTTCAGACGGTGAACTGGACATTGTGCGGGCTTCTGATCTGGTTACGGTTTCGTGGTGCCGGTTCCGGTATGCTTCACAATCTTCGCACAAATATGTGAACCTCATTGGCAATGGCGACGGCGCAACCGGTGACCGCGGTAAACTGCGCGTAACCATGCACCACAACTGGTACGATGCCGGTTGCCAGGAAAGAATGCCACGCGTGCGTTTTGGCCAGGTACACTGCTACAATAATTATTATGCAGCGTCGGGCAGCAACTATTGCGTTGGCGTTGGTAATGAAAGCCAGATCAGGGTGGAGAACTGTTATTTCCTGAACCAGAGCAATGCCTGGAAGAACTACAGCAGCTCAGGCGCGCAGGGAAGAATCAACTGGAACAGCGGTAACGTATTTAGCGGTACCAGTATTCCAACATGGGCGCCAAATTCATCGGTTTTCCCGGTTCCTTATTCTTACTCGATGACCACTGGTAGCGGCGTACCCAGCGCTGTAACAGGTAATGCGGGAAATAAGTGATTTAAAGTTAAAATGTGCCACACTTTCCAGGTGTGGCACATTTCGGTTATGCTACTGCTATGCTTCTCGGAATCCAAGTCAATGATCGCTGGCCTGCCGTTCAGCGTTTTGCGTTTGGCTTTCAGCATTTAGTGTTCAGCGTTTGGCGTTTACTGCACAATCTGCCATTGCTGGTTGTGGCCGCCGTTGTATGGCCACTGGATCGCCGAGGCGCCATTCGTTGTAGAACCACCATTGATATCGAGCGATTGCCCGCTGTTGCGGTTGGTTATTTCAAAATACCCAAAACCCA
>CBIHPC010000269.1:0-8535 GCA_966211305.1 uncultured Niastella sp. | reverse complement strand
AAAGAGATACCGTAGCCGCCATCAGAAGATATGCCGATCATTTTGGCGTGAACTCCGATGTGTGGTGGATGCTTACCGGCCCCAAGAAAACGATCTACGATTTTGCCCTGAACGAAGTGAAACTGGGCCTGCAGGACGGGGAAGGTGTTGATTCGAACTTTATTCATACCCAGAAATTTGTGGTACTCGACAAAAAAGGGGTTGTACGCGGATATTACGATGGCCTCGATACCACTGCTTTATCGCGCCTTGCAGAGGACATCACCCTGCTGATGCTTGAAAAAGAAAAGGGCGAAGCTTCACCGGTTTTAGCACAACTGAAAGGCCTTTGGCCGGTTTATATTGCCGTAATTGTAGCTGTTGTGCTTTTTGTATGGATCACCCGCAAACCAGCAAAAGAACCCAAATATTTATAGTATGCTTCCTCCTGTACTGGTAAAAAATGATAAAAAGGCCAACTGGCTCATCCTCCTTTTTTCTTTCGTGGTATTTGCTGCGGTTGTATTGTTAAGCAGAATTAAACTCGAAGTTGACCTTGGCTTTGATGTGCATTTTTTTGCAAAACTGAACGCATTGATCAACTCAGCGGTAAGTGTGTTATTACTGGCAGGGTTAATGGTGGTAAGACAGGGTAAATACCAGCTGCATAAAAAGATCATGATCGCGGCATTGGTGTTATCGGTTATTTTCCTGGTTTCTTACATCTGCCATCACCTGTTTGCCGGTGAAACAAAATTCGGCGATTTCGACCACGACGGCCTGGTAAGCGAAACTGAAAAAGCATTGGCGGGTTCAAAAAGAACATTCTACTACATAATTCTTGCTACACATATTCCATTGGCCGGAATCATTCTGCCATTTATATTATTTACAGCCTACAGAGCGTTAATAGGCGAATGGCCTAAACACGTAAAACTGGCCAAAATTACCTGGCCTGTTTGGTTATATGTTTCCGTAACGGGCGTATTGGTGTATTTGCTCATTAGTCCGTATTATTAAACACCGCGCATGCAGCATCAATCTAACGCTTTTAGCGTAATAAAGATCGTGCACATTGGCTTACTCGTAGGTATGGCCATGTTCGATATTGTGTCCCTCATCATTGTTCTGCAGGGCATTCCGGTTATTGCCGATGAATCCATACAAAGAAACCTGCAGGTTGGGTGTGTATTGCTTTCCGCTTTATTGCTTATCGGCGGGTTCAGGATTTTTAAGAAAAGGATCTTTGCGGCCCGCAACAGCCCCGAAGCAGGAGAGAAAAGGATGGAAATGTACCGGGCAGCCTGTATAATGTGGTGGGCAATGATAGAAGGGCCAGGCATAGTGGCGGGTATTGGCTTTATAATATCAGGCAATTTTGCATTTTTTGCGCTGGCTATTTTTCATTTGTTGGCCATGCTGGTATTCGCTCCGCGAAAAGCAAATATCATCCTGTTCCTGAACCTGAATAGCAATGAGGTGGGGAGGTTGGAAGGAAGTAAGAAGTAGGTTCACAGGTTGAAAGGTTTACAAGGTGATAAAGGAAGTTGACGAGTTGATTCGTTGACTGGTTAACGAGACAGAGTTGAAAAGGTTAATAAAACGTAGAGAAATGGGCGTTTAATCGGGAGCTTGGAAGTTTGGTCATTTCACATTTGCCGTTTCACGATTGCCGGTTAAAATCACGGCTTTGACGAACCATTTTCGCAATTTGCCATCGATCACAAAAGCATTACATAATGAAACAATTAGTTTGCATCACACCCGGCCAGCTCGAGTACCAGAACGCGGAGACGCCGGTGACACCGGAAAAACATTCACTCATCAAAATAAAACGCATAGGCATTTGCGGAACCGATCTGCATGCTTATGAAGGCACACAGCCATTCTTTAATTATCCCCGCATTTTAGGCCATGAACTGGCTGCGGAATATGTAATGGGCGGCGCTTCAGGTTTTAAACCAGGCCAGGCAGTTACCATTATTCCCTATTTCAATTGCGGTAAATGTATTGCCTGCCGCAGTGGCAAACCTAACTGCTGCTCCAGCATCAATGTATGCGGCGTGCATGTGGATGGCGGTATGCGCGAATACCTGGTTGTTCCTACCTATTCATTGCTGCATGGCGATGGATTAAGTTTTGATGAGCTGGCATTGGTAGAACCGCTGGCGATCGGCGCGCATGGCGTACGCCGGGCAGGCGTTCAACCGGGTGAATTTGTACTGGTGATTGGCGCCGGTCCTATTGGCCTCGGCATTATGGAATTTGCCCGTATTGCCGGCGGCAATGTAATTGCCATGGACATCAACGAGCAACGTTTGGCGTTTTGCCGCGAGAAGCTGCAGGTGGCGCACACCATTAATGCCGCCAGCGATAATGTAACGCAACGTTTGCAGGAGATCACCAACAATGATATGCCAACAGTTGTGATCGATGCCACCGGAAGTTTAAAAGCCATCAATAATGCATTTCAATATATGGCGCATGGCGCCCGCTATGTGTTGGTAGGTTTACAAAAGAACGAGATCAGTTTTTCACATCCTGAGTTCCATAAACGCGAAGCTACGTTAATGAGCAGCCGCAATGCCACCAGGGAAGATTTTGACCTGGTAATGCAAAGCATGAAAAAGAAACTGGTAAACCCGGCTACCTATATCACTCACCGTGTTTCATTCGATCAGGTTAAAGGCGAATTCGCCAGCTGGCTGAAACCGGAGACCGGTGTTATTAAAGCCATGGTGGAACTGTAAGGGAAATGAGATGGTTGATGAGTTGGCGAGTTGACGAGTTAACTTGTTGACAGGGCTGGGTTGAAAGGTTGATAAAGGGAATGCAGGGAAAAGGAGAAATTTGAATTCGCTTTGGCATTGAGCCTTCAGCTGTATTTGTATTCGCTTGCAGCTTATAGCTTGCAGCCGTATTTTGTATTCGCTTTGGGCTTTTTGCTTTCGCCTTTCAGCTGTATTTAGCTTGCTGCTGTATTCCTCAAAGCGCCAGCTCCGTCGCCGGATCCCAAAACAGTTCCTTAAAATCAACCACCGTATCATTCTTCACCTTTACCCCTTCTTTCTTCAGCATGGTTTCCATTTTGGAAGGCGGGTTGAAATGATGTTTGCCGGTAAGCATTCCATTTCGGTTAACCACGCGATGGGCAGGTACCTTTGGTTTGGCCGATCCGGCCGCATGCATAGCCCAACCCACCATACGGGCCGATAATTTTGTTCCAAGGCAGGAAGCGATGGCGCCGTAAGAGGTTACCCGGCCTTTGGGGATCTGGCGGGCCACTTCAAATACCAGTTCAAAAAAAGTTTCGTCTTTTTTGCCGGAAGGATGTACACTGGCCAGTTTCTCCCGAACAGCCTTATTGTTTTTTTTGGGTGTTGCCATCCTGTGTATGTTGATTTAAAAGCTCGCTTTTTCGCGGTTCGGGCACATTTATATATGCAAATGGACAATGCCTGCATCCGTTCCCGCAACAATACCCGCGCTCGAGATGATATTGGGCCGTAAGCACCATATACCCCTGCGTGTTGTAATAAAAATCAACTCCTTCGGTCAGATTCTTCTTCAAGCAATAATATTTTTAAAGCACTCTCCTTATCGGGCAATGGCTCGGCCGGCAGCATGAATTGCAGGTAATGCACCCTGTTGCTTTGCGCAATATCCAGGCTTTCGTAATGCGTTTTAATTTGTAATACATCGCTCACGGTTTCCTGCACATACACATCTTCTATATCCTGAATAAGCGGCAGATCGTACAATTCGATCACCCATTTTGTAAAACGGTACAAACTGGGCGAATCGGTTTTCAGGTGAATATAACCACCCGGCTTCATGATTTGTTGATACAGGCGCAGGAATTTAGGGTGGGTCAGTCTTTTCCTTGCTTTGGAGGTCCTTAGCTGCGGATCCGGGAAAGTAAGCCAGATTTCCGATACTTCACCTTCCTCGAAATAAGTGCCGATGCGATCGATCTGGGTGCGCAGGAAGCCTACATTACCCAGGTTTTCCTGCAGGGCTTTTTTGGCGCCAACCCATATACGGTTTCCTTTGAGGTCGACCCCCAGGAAATTTCGTTGCGGAAACAGGCGGCCAAGGCCAACGGCATATTCGCCCTTGCCGCATGCCAGTTCAAGCGTTATGGGATTTGAATTATGAAAAAAGGTTTTCCAGTTCCCCGGCTTGTTCTCGGGGTATTGCAGCACATTCGGGAATGTGCTTACTTCTGCAAAGCGTTGTAGTTTTTTCTGACCCATGAAGCGGCAAAAATAGGCGAGAAAAAGAATGGAAAAAAAAACAGGTGTGAAAAGCAGGCTCCTGTTAGAAAATCCTCAGCCAGGCAAGTATCACTACTAAGGCAATTACACCCAGGATACAAAGAAAGAAAAAGGCCTGATGCTCGAATGTTCGGGAAACACCTGCAAATAAAGCAAAAATCCCAATCAGGGTCAACGCAACATTCATGGCGGCATTGGATCGTTTGGTTTTTGACATAGGGCTTTTTGCATAGATATAAATTAACCCTGTAAGGTTATAGCGGATGCACGTAAAACTAAAAGAACTAAAGAAAACCTTATAGGTGTTGTAAAACAAAAATGCCGTCAATATACTGATAGTCAATATAAAGACGGCATTTGAAGCTGTAGAGGGAGGATTCGAACCTCCACGGGGCAGTTAGCCATGGCGCAATTCTAAAGTGGTCAACCCTAGTCGGCCTAATTGCTTAAGCCGGCATTACACCACGTTTATCCCGAACTCCCCACCCCCGAGACAAGAGGGCATGTCTGCCAAAGTTCCATCACTCCACAAGATAAAAACGTGTAAAAAAAACTGCTGTAGGAGGAGGATTCGAACCTCCACGGGGTTGTTAGCCACGCCCGAAAGCGTAATTTGTCCTTCCTGATGAATCAGTATTCCCCACCCTCGAGACGAGAGGGCATGTCTGCCAAAGTTCCATCACCCCACAGTGTATTTGCTGTTTAAAGAACTATTTCATAGCAATATTAAAGAAATCAGCATTATTCTTGTAAATTATTCAAGAAAAATTTTGAAAGTTTCGACAATATGCAAATATTTGCATACTTGCTTGAAATTTGTAAAAAAACGATTGCAAAAATGGCGACTAAATTGAATTTAGATAAACTGGACTTGCAGATAATCCATGAGATGATGGATAATGCTGAAATTTCCTATGCGGATCTGGGTAAGAAATTATTCGTATCAGGAGGTACCATACATGTTCGTATAAAAAAATTGCAGGAAGCAGGTATTGTCAAAGGTACTAAATTAAATGTGGACCTAAAAGCGCTCGGATATGACGTCATTGCATTTATTGGCATATATCTTGAGAAAAGCTCCCTGTACGATTCCGTAGCTAAAGAACTGCAGCGCATCCCCGAAATTGTACGACTGAACTATACCACGGGTAATTACAGCATGTTTGCGGAAATAGTTTGTAAAGACATTAATCAATTACGGTTTGTATTACATGATGAGTTACAGAAGATAAAGGGAATTGAACGAACAGAGACCTTTATTTCATTAGAAGAAAGTTTCAGCCGTAACGTGCAGGTCTTTACACAATAACAACATTCCGGTAACACAGGTATGTACAACCAGGCGTATTTTGCGTTTTAATAGCATTACTATAAAATTTTATCTTTACCTATTATGAAAAAAATTATCCTTGGTTTGTTCGTACTATTTGTGCTTGCGGTTACTGTTAGCTGTAAAAAGAAAAAAGGTGATGATGGTGGTGACAGATGTGGAGAACAGGAAATAAAAGTAGCAACTATACCTGCCGTTAATACTATCGATCCGCCGGCTCCTGGCACTTCTTTTCCTTTAGTTGTAAATATCGAAACCATGCCTGTTGCAGGCGCTTCTATAACTGTAACGGCAAAAGAAGATGGCGGCGCGCAATATTTTACGACTACGCTTGAAAATGCATTGCCTTCCAACAGTTTTACCATTACCGGTACGCCTACAGGTAAGCAATGTGTTGTGGAGGTTGTAGTAACATCCAAAACCTGTAATACCAATCAGTGGAAAGGCAGCTACCGTTATTCAGCGAAATAATTCGGGTTTACAGGTTCCAGGTTTCACGTTGCAGGGAATACGCTCTGAAACATGGAACTTGCAACCTGGACCTTCTTCTCACTCTTTCACCTGTAACGCATCGCGCAGGCCATTTCCCAGCATATTGAATGCCAGCACCAGTAGCATGATGGCAAAACCTGGCGCCAGTGCAAGCATGGGGTTATGCGTAATTATGAAATTATAGTTCTCTTTTATCATCAATCCCCAACTGGGTTGTGGAGGTTGAACGCCAACACCGAGAAAGCTTAAACCGGCCTCTATCACTATTGCAGAAGCGAAATTGGAAGCTGCAACTACCATAACCGGCCCCATTACATTTGGCAGCACATGGCGTATAATGATGCGGGTATGTGAAAACCCAAGTGCTTTTGCCGCTTCAACATATTCCAGTTCACGCACACTCAACACCTGGCCGCGAATGATACGCGCCACACTTACCCACATGGTTAGTCCAATGGCAATGAACACCTGCCAGAAGCCTTTTCCCAATACCAATGTGATCGCAAAAACCAGCAGCAGGGTAGGAATGCTCCAGATTACATTGATGAACCACATTATGGTATCATCGGTTCTGCCCCTGAAATAACCGGCAAGCGCTCCCAACAGCACGCCGATGCTTAATGAGATAATTACAGTTACCAAACCTACACCGAGGCTCACGCGAACGCCTACCAGCAGCCTGCTTAAAATATCGCGGCCGTACTTGTCGGTACCCAACCGGAATTTTTTTGTGCTGATCCTGTAGTCGCCCGATACCGCGCCTTCCTGCCACCTTGTTTGGGAAACCGGGTAAGCAAGCCGTTCGGTTAACCCTTCGTCGATATATTTTTGAACGATAAGGCTGTCGCCTTTGAGCTGATAACCCTGTATGGGAATATACTGGTATTTATCTTCCTCGCCAAAGAACAACCGGTTGAAAAAAGAAGCGGGCTGTATTTTTCTATCGCGGGGCAATTGCAAAAACTGTTGTGTATAGCCGGGCTGCTGCCCGCCAATTTCAACAATCATTCTATTCGCATTGGGCGAACCATCGGGAGCCAGTAAATACGCAAACAGGGCTGCCAGTATCGACAGAACGATAATGGTAATGCCAATCAGTGCACCATTGTTTCGTTTAAGTCGCCGCCAGGTCGTTCTTGTGGTGGCAGAAGTCATAATGGTTACAGGTTACAAGTTGCAGGTTGCAAGGTTTTCCCTGTAACTTGGAACCTGCAACCTGTAACTCATTTTTAATTGTAATAGGTTTTTATTTAGATAAACATTTTAATAAAACGTGTCGCTACTTCCTGATGCGTCTTCCCTTCCACTCATAATGACCAAACTTTCCCAGCCAGCCTGCAATGATGGTATAACCTATATGCAGGGGTTGCAAAAAAGGAAAATACTTCATTAACTTCTGCTGGCCAAAAAAGATGGCTACTGAATTTACAAATGGAAATTCGATCAATACTTTCGCAAGCAACAGCAGCAACACCAGCATTAGCCAGGTTGTTTTAAAGAACGCTGCAACAGCCCCTGCCAGAAAGAAAACGTTTAGCAGATATACGAGTAATAGCACAATGAAAATGCGTTTGTCGTCATATTTATCGGCCTTGCTGGCCCAGCGAATACGCTGGTGAAAGAACTGTTTCCAGGTGGTAACCGGGTCGGTGGTAACAATGGCCTCACGGTTTTTAAGATAGAAAACTCTGTTGGGGTATTGTTTGAATATTTTATGCATCAGCAGCATATCATCGCCCGATGCTATATTGTCGATATTATTGAAACCGTTCACTTCATAAAACGCCGACTTTTCATAAGCCAGGTTGGCGCCATTGCACATGGAGTGAAAACGCTTATATACTGAAGCGGCGGTTATTCCCTGCAGGGTTAAAAAATCGAGTGATTGAAAAACAGAAAGTAAGGTGCGCTGGTTATGAAAAGTTACCGGCGCTGCAATGAACTTCGCATTATTGGCTTCATAAAAACCGGCTATGGTTTGCAGCCACATTGGGTTGAAGCGGCAATCGGCATCGGTGGTTACGATCAGCGTTCCTGCTGCAGCATTGATGCCGGTTTCAATGGCCTTTTTTTTATAAGAGGCGATAGCGCTTCTTTCCTCCACAAAATCCTGCAGCTGCAATGGCCTTACCTGCATGGGTGAAAAACGTTGTTCCTGCAATAAAGGCCAGGTATTATCGGTTGAATGGTCATCGATAATGATCACTTCATACAACTCTTTGGGATATCGCTGATCGTATAACGATTGAAGGAGGCCGTTGATATTGTTCTCTTCATTGCGGGCGGCAATAATAACCGAGATGAAGACCGATGCACTCTTTTCCGGTAAAACAAACTCCGGTAAACGGTTCCAGGCAGAATGATAGTAGGCTATCAGTACTGCATAAACCACCATAAGCAGGAAAAACAGGAAAAAGAAAAGCGGCATCATTCAATTGGATTTGGAAATATATGCTA
>CBIHPC010000268.1:0-8624 GCA_966211305.1 uncultured Niastella sp. | reverse complement strand
AAAAGCGACAGTGCTGTCGACCACGCCATTGGTACTGAATGAGATCAATAAACAGGCAGATGACCGCATCGCCAGTTTAAGAATGATCATCAGCGGGGGAGAAGTGCTGCGTCCTTCCCATATCGACCAGTTGATTCAGCATACCATTGTATACAACACATATGGCCCCGCTGAAACAACTGTTTGTGCTACTTATAAAAAGATCACCTCATTGCAGGAAACGGCGTTAATAGGAAAACCTGTGAGAGGATATCATGTATACATTCTTGATGAGAACCGCAAAATGATGCCCCTGGGAAGAACAGGGGAAATATGTATTGAAGGCGGACTAGCCAGAGGTTATCTGAATATGCCCGATCTTACCCGGCAGAAATTTATCGCCAACCCCTTCAACCCGAATACCAGATTGTATTGTACCGGAGATCTGGGACGATTTACCGGGGAGGGAGATCTTGAATACCTGGGCCGTTGCGATAACCAGGTGAAAGTAAGGGGATACAGGGTAGAACTGGAGGAAGTTGAACGCGTACTTGGCCAATATGCCGATGTAATTACAGCAGTGGTTGTATTGGGCGACCCCACAGATTTCCTGACGGCTTACCTCACTGTAAGAAAAACATTTAACGAACCTGCCTTCCGGCGTCATGCAGGTATGCATTTACCCGCCTATATGATTCCCGCCAGGATAAAAATATTAGATCGTATGCCACTGACCACATCAGGCAAAATAGACAGGGTGTGGTTAGCTGTTGATGCTGCAACATATACAAACACATCCCGGGAGGCAGGAACGCCGGTATTACCGCAGTCAAAGATGGAAGAATTATTGTTAAACATATGGGAGGAAATACTGGGCCGGAACGATTTTGATGTAACACAGAACTTTTTTGATCTCGGCGGGCATTCCATAAAAGCACAGCAGTTGCAGAACAGAATTTACCAGGAGCTCGCAGTAGATTTAAAGCTTGCAGAAGTATTTATTTATCCTACCATACAACAGCTGGCAGGCCTCATTGAGCATATTGAGCAGCAGCTTTACAGGTACATAGATATTCCCTAGCATTTTACCGGCAGTACCGTTTAAAGATGTAAATCGTTATGACTGTTTTTAACATATTTAAATCCAGGTCGATATTTTTTTATTCCTTTATGGTGCTTCTAAGCATTATAAGCAGCCTTACGAATATCGGCATTTTGATAACCATCAATATGGCATTGGGCGGAAAGTCTGTTCCACTGCTGGGAAGTTATCCTTTCCCGTTATTCATTGGCCTGCTGATCTTTTCCTTCATTGCCAGCAGCCTGTTCCAGAATAAGATGATACGGTTAAGCAATGATATGATGCATGATCTTGAGTTGAAACTTATCGGCAAGGTGCGTAATGCATCATTCGAATCATTTTTGAAACTTGGTGCTGAAAAACTGTATGCTGCCATGTGGGATACCCGCGTTTTAAGCCGCATACCTGAAGTTTTTATTGCGTTCATTAACGCTGCCGTCACTATCGTATGTTCTCTGATCTACTTTTTCTGGGTTTCGCCAACAGGCTGCCTGGCAGTTGTGATCGTTATGATTTTTTTGTTGGTGGCATACCTTTATCAGAACAGGAAGGTAGAAAAGGACCTGAATAAATTACGGGACCTGCAGGATGTATACTATCATTTTATAAGCGAACTGGTAACCGGCTTCAAACAGATCAGGATATCCTTTTTAAGAAACAATAACCTGTTTAACAAATACATTCTTAAAAATAAGCTTAGAGCAAAAGAATTGAGTGTAAAGACCTCAAAAAGTTATGCCCGCACCGAGCTAATGGGTGCTTACAGCTGGTACCTCGTATTGGGATTCGTAATATTCTTTTTGCCAACTGTATTCAAAATGGGCACAGCCGAACTCACGGCCTTTATTACCACTGTGCTGTTTATGCGTTCGCCGATATCCCAGCTGATCATGGTTTTCCCATATTATACGGCATTAAAAATAGCCGTCGATCGCATCAACAGGATCGACGCCCAACTGGAGACAGATGCAGTGCCGGATGAATTACCTGACACTGTAAAACAGGACTGTTTCTCTATCAGGTTTGAAAATATTTGCTGCAGGTACGAGGATGAGAATCATTCCTCATTTGAACTGCACCTGCCCGATTTTCAGGTGTACAAACAGGAGATCGTATTTATTGTAGGAGGAAATGGAAGTGGAAAAACAACATTTATCAATCTGCTTACCGGCTTATGCAAACCTGTGGAAGGTAAGATTTACATAAACGATAAAGAAGTAAGCTGGACGGAATTTCAGCTGTTTAGCAACAATATGGCTGTCGTATTCAGCAACCATCATCTATTCAATGGCAATTATGATGAACACAAGCTGACAAAGGATAATGACACCTTACATGATCTCAAAAACCGGGTGAACCTCGATGGCGTTTTAAATATTAATTATGACGACGGGCGTATTGATACGCGGTTATCAAAAGGACAGCAAAAACGGCTTGCACTGCTGCTGGCGCTCCTCGAAGATAAACCCATAATAGTACTGGATGAATGGGCCGCAGAGCAGGACCCGGTGAACAGACGATATTTTTATATGGAATGGCTTGAATATATAAGAGGTATGGGAAAAACTATTGTGGCTGTTTCGCATGATGATGAATTTTATAATGTAGCCGACCGGGTAGTAAAGTTTAACCATGGCCGAATTGTCAGTGAAACAAAACTGGTACAGGAAGAATTATAATTATGAAAAAGATCAATCTATTTTGTTTCCCTTTTGCAGGCGGAAACAGGTATTCATACAGGGAGTATGAGCAGGCACTACCTTCTTTTTTGAATTTGGTACCAGTGGAGTACCCGGGCCGCGGAGCAAGAAGTAAAGAGCCCTTTATTACTAACATGGATGACCTTATCGATGATCTGTATGCACGCATCTGTGATGCTATCGAAGAAGCTGATTATGCTTTTTACGGGCATAGTATGGGTGGAGTGGTAGCTTATTTTTTGCTCAGGAAGATCAACGACCGGCGGCAACGTATGCCATTGCATCTTTTTATTACGGGTACCACCGGCCCCTCTGCTGTTTCGAGAGAAGAGAAAAAACGGCACCTGATGGGTGAAAAAGAATTTATCGATGAGATAAAAGAACTTGACGGTTGTCCGGAAGAAGTACTGGAGAACAAAGAGCTATGGGAGTATTTTGAGCCGGTTTTGAGAGCGGATTTTGCTGTTTCTGAAGCTTTCAACTATGTGTACGATCACCCATTTGATATTCCGATGACGGTGATCACGGGTGCCGAAGAAGACATGGAGGTAGCAGATATTCATCTCTGGCAACAGGAAACTACCTGCCCGGTTGATTTTAGACAAATGCCCGGAAAGCATTTCTTTATTCTGAATTACCCCCGGGAGGTCGTTCAGATTATCGTTGAAAAAATATTTCCTTACACTAAAGCATTTTCATCATGAGTGAAAAGAAAATGTACCTGAAGCCAAATGTGGTAATTGAACCACTGGTTGATAACTGGTACGCATGGTCGCATCTTGTTTCGCCGCCTACGGCTGCAATGAATACCGTAGGAAGGCACATAGAGATTATGGATTCTTATATACTGGCGCCCGATGTACACCGGCAGGCCGTCTTGAATCCCAAAATGAGAGGGGGGCCGTTTATGGACCTTGGTGGGAAACGGGTAGATGAAGTAACGGCATTGAAGGAAAAAATAATGACCCGAAGCGCCCGGATGTTTGAGCTGGCAAAGGCAATAAAAGAGCTGGACGCAATGCTGCAGGCACATGCTAAAGGGTATTCGCTGGAGACACTTTATGAAAAGGTACCACCCATACTGCGGGGATATGTGGAATTGTACTATGACAGGAATAATAATTGTAGTTTCCGTTTTTTTGAGTCTCTTTTGTACCAGAGTGAGTTTTATGATAAAGGGGCTCAGAGCATAGCGCTTTGGATAACCAACAACGATCACCGGCCATTCAGTTTAAGTACACCCCGTTTGAAGGAACCGGATGTTTTACAGCTGGAAATTCCTTTTGATCATCCCGGCATAGATGAGCTTGCCAAAATGAAAAGAACGCCTCAATCAATAACATATATCAGTGCATTACTAGGAATTGCTCCCGATCAGATGCCTCTTTTCGCAACCTTTTTTACGGAAACCCCGCACCCGGTGTATAAGAAATATAATGGTGACAAGGTCAGGATGCGTTATTTTGGTCATGCCTGTATACTGGTTGAAACAAAGGACGTCAGCATCCTGCTCGATCCGCTTATCAGTTATTATGGTTATCACTCAGACATTGAACATTTTTCAGACATCGACCTGCCAGATACGATCGACTACGTGCTCATAACGCATAATCACCAGGACCATATACTTTTTGAGACCCTGTTGCCTTTGCGGCATAAAATAAAAAACATCATTGTCCCCAGCACCAGGGGCGGCAGACTGGAGGATCCCCAGCTTAAGCTGATGTTCAACAGCATCGGTTTCAATAATGTAAAGGAAATAGATGAAATGGAGACCATTCATTTTGAAGATGTGGCCATCATGGGCATTCCATTTACAGGAGAACATAGTGATCTGAACATATTGACCAAAGCCTGCTTTTATGTAAGAATAGGCTCTTTTAAATTATTGTTCATGGCAGACTCCAGGGTAATGGAGCCTATGTTATATAAACATGTGCACAGAGAAATAGGAGATGTAGATGTGATATTTCTGGGAATGGAATGTGACGGCGCGCCGTTAACCTGGCTTTACGGCCCCTTATTGACAAAAAAACTGGCAAGGGACCAGGATGGAAGCAGAAGACTCGCGGGGTCGGATTGCGCTAAAGGCATGTCACTCGTAGATATTTTTCATCCGAAAGAAACATACGTATATGCAATGGGGCAGGAGCCCTGGCTCGAGTTTATCAGTAGTATTAAATATACAGAAGACTCAAACCCTATTGTTCAATCGAACAAATTGGTGCAGATCTGTCAGCAAAGAGGTGTCATTGCAGAGCGCCTGTATGGAGAAAAAGAGATCCTCTATGAAAAGAACCTAAACCTGGTTGGCTGATAAACCCTCCTTATTAATTTATACCACTCATTGTAACCCGGGATTCAGTGTTATTGGTCCCGGTAACATCATTTATTGGCATATCCTACGCTTAAGTAATTTCTTATGACGAATATTACAGTTGAAGGCCTTATCGAAAAAGCCGGCAGGAGAGGTATTGGCTTTATACTGGAAGGAGATAAGTTAAGGCTGAGAGTTCTCCGGCATGAAGATGTTGAACAGGAGTTGTTGGACCTCATCGCAGCGAATAAGGAGGTTATAAAGGCGTTTCTGTCGCAACGTCCTGATTCGGCAACTGGTAAAACAACGAACAGAAGAATATGGCCGGCTGCTGATAAACAAATGGGAATGCTGCCGCTTTCGTTTTCGCAGGAACGTTTGTGGTTTGTAGATTCCCTGCAGGGAAGTGTGCAGTATAACATGCCTTACCTGTTCAGGCTTAACGGGAAGCTGAACAAAAAAAGGCTTGAACTGGCTTTCAGAACTATTGTCGGCCGTCATGAAATATTGCGAACTGTCATAAAGGAAAAAGAGGGTGTTGGTTACCAGGAGGTAAAGCCGGCTGATGGGTGGGAAATACAGTTGACTGATCACGCGGCCTGTGTGTCCCAGGCAGGTTCACTGTCGCTTTATCTGGGGCAGCTGATGTATACTCGTTTTGATCTTTCGGCTGATTATATGCTCCGGGTAAGTGTGATAACACTGTCACCGGAAGAACATGTGCTGGTTGTAGTAATGCATCATATAGCAGCTGATGGATGGTCGATGGGTATTATGGCGAAGGAGTTGTCGGCATTGTATAATCAACCTCCACAAAGCAAAGGCTCTGTGCTCTCGCCTTTGGATATTCAATTTGCGGATTATGCCGTGTGGCAAAGGAAATATTTTACAAATGAATTGTTATCGCACAAGCTCCAATACTGGAAACAGCAGCTGAAGGACCTGCAGCCATTGGAGCTGCCATCAGATTATGCGCGCCCTCATGAGCAAAGCAGTAATGGAAATATTGTAATAAAACATATTGATAAAGACTTAAAGGAGGCGTTGATCCGTTTATCCGAGCAACAGGGCGTTACCCTGTTCATGACGCTGCTGGGTGCTTTTCATGTTTTATTATACCGGTATACCGGGCAAACGGATATTTATGTAGGCAGCCCTGTAGCCGGCCGCCAGCATCAGGAACTGGAAGGGCTCATTGGATTCTTTATCAATACCGTGGTATTGAGAAGCAGGTTGGATGAAAATGAGCCTTTTGCCGGCTTGTTGCAGCGAATGAAGGAAATTACATTAAGTGCCTATGAACACCAGGAAGTGCCATTTGAAAAAGTAGTGGAAGCGCTGGGGCATGGAAGAGATATGAGCCGGCATCCGGTATTCCAGGTGCTATTTAATGTGCAGAATGATATGGAAGAACAGTGGCCGCGTCTTGATGATCTTCACATCATTAGAGAAGACGCACCCGTTGTTAAAGCCAGATATGACGTAAGTTTTGATATTACCAACTCTAATGGTGGCCTGCAGTTGGCGCTCACTTATTGCAGCGATCTGTATAAAGAAGACCGGATGAAAAAGCTGCTCGACCATTACGAGCAGTTGCTGATATCCGTTACAGCCAATTGCACCAGCCGGGTTTCAGTTATCAACATACTTACACCTACTGAAGAACATTTACTGCGGCATACATTTAATGATACGTTTGTGCCTGTAAGTAATGAAACCTTTCCTGATCTCTTTGAGGCCCAGGTGCAAAGAACGCCCGCAGCAGCGGCCGTTCTGCATAAGGGAAAGCAGCTCACTTACCGGGAGCTCGATATGGCTGCCAGCCAACTGGCGCATTATCTGAAAGCCAGGGGTGTGCGGCCCGAAACACCTGTACCCTTGTGTGTTGACCGGGGTGTGGAAATGTTAGTGGGAATAATAGGTATTTTGAAAGCGGGAGCATGTTACGTGCCCATAGACCCTGCTTATCCGGCTGCTCGTATCAGTTATATGCTTAAGGATACAAATGCCGGGCTGGTTGTAACAATGTCGGCCTGGCGTGATCTTTTTACAGAAGGGGTGGGAGTGGAGCCAGTTTGTCTTGACGACGATTGGCCTGCTATTATGGAAACCCTCCTGTTACCATTGCACGAACGGCCTTTACCAGGCCAGCTTGCCTATATCATTTATACCTCGGGCAGTACAGGAATGCCAAAAGGCGTAATGATCGGGCATCACTCACTGGCCAACTTTCTTGCCGGTATGATACGGCAGCTTGAACTTTCCCATTGCCCCTCGATTCTGGCTGTAACTACTTATTGTTTCGATATCTCGTGTCTGGAGTTGTTCCTTCCACTGGTAACCGGGGGACAGGTATATATAGCTGACAGGGATGATGTATCGGATGGACGAAGGTTGAACATGTTGGTATCGAAACTGCGACCTGCACTTATGCAGGCAACTCCATCAACCTGGCAGCTGTTATTGGAAAGCGGTTGGCAAAATGAGGAAGAAGTTACCATTTTAACCGGAGGCGAAGCCTTGCCCGACTCGCTTAAAGACAACCTGGTAGCACTGAGCCAGGCTGCAGTATGGAATATGTACGGTCCTACTGAAACTACTATCTGGTCTGCTTCGAAACTATTGATAAAGGAAGAGAAGGTTAATATTGGCCGGCCGATAGCCAATACCCAGATCTATATAGTAGACAAAGCAGGCATGTTATGCCCTGTAGGCGTAGCCGGTGAGTTATGCATAGGCGGCGCAGGCGTGGCAAAAGGTTACCTCAACCGTCCTGAACTCACAACAGAAAAATTTATAGCCAACCCCTTTGGGCAAGGCCGTTTATATCGCACGGGCGACCTGGCCCGCTGGTTGCCCGACGGCAACCTCGAATACCTGGGCCGCATGGACGACCAGGTAAAGCTGCGCGGTTACCGCATTGAGCCCGGTGAGGTGGAACATGTGCTGGCAGAAAGCCCCGGCGTAAAACAGGCCGTAGTGGTCGTGAGCACAGAAACCCATCCAAGACTCATAGGGTATGTGGTGGCCACTGCCGGCTATAACCGCGAAGCAGTACAACATTTTTTAAGCAGTAAACTGCCGGCCTACATGGTGCCCTCGCTGCTGGTAGAGCTGGACAGTATCCCACTTACCCCTAATGGCAAGGTAGATAGAAAACAACTGGCCGCTTTGGAGCTCGCAGCAGCCAAAAACAAAGAATATACAGCGCCGCGCAATGAACCGGAAGCTGCACTGGCCGCTATCTGGGAACAGTTACTCGATGTAACACCCATAGGCATCGATGATAACTTCTTTGAACTGGGCGGCCACTCGCTGATGGCCATGCGCATGGTCGCAGCAGTTAGAAAAATAACCGGCAGGGAAGTGAGTGTGCGCGATATCTTCCTGCATCCAACGATTGCCGCCCTTTCCGGGCTCATCGCTTCTTTGTCGGCAGCCCAATCCCTGCCATCCATTACCAAAAGAACAACTGGCGGCCTTGTTCCACTGTCCTACGCGCAGGAACGGCTCTGGTTCATCGACCGTTTACAGGGCAGCCAGGCCT
>CBIHPC010000267.1:0-8648 GCA_966211305.1 uncultured Niastella sp. | reverse complement strand
TAAGGGAATCAAATTCCAATTGCATCAACTCTTCCTGAATTTACTATCGAACGGGATCAAATTTGCAAAACCGGGCGTAGTTCCTGAGATCTCAATCACCTCCAAACCGGCCGCCGCAAACAGCCTGCCTAAAGAACTTCCGGGCAGAGATCAGGCTTATTACCAGATCACCGTTTCTGATAATGGAATAGGTTTCGAGCAAAACCTGCGTGATAAAATATTCTTTGTTTAAAAAAGGCTAAAAAAAAAAAAACACGCCTCCGGTACCGGCATCGGTTTATCCATTGTAAAAAAAGTGGCCATCAATCATTATGGCTATGTAACTGCCGAATCACAACCCGGCGAGGGCGCTCAGTTCCATGTTTTTTTACCGGCAATGTAATTTGATATTCAGGCAAATAGTATCAGGTCATTTCAGCCGAAAAAAAATCTCAGTTTTCATTTGGAAGAAATAGTTTGTCTTTACTATTTTTAGCCTGCCTTTTTCAAGGCGCTTTTATTCTATTAATAAATAACTAAACCTGTTTGTTAATCTTATGTTAGCGCTACATCGTCAACCACGGCGGATCAAAAGCCGTGGCCTTTACCCCAGTCTGTTTGTAGTTTTTCTTTCAGCCCTTTCCTTACTATCCCATGCCGCACCGGGAAAATCGGGCCCCGACAAAAACTCAAGTTTCACTACCCGCCTCATGAACCTCGAGGCTACAGCCAAAGAAACATTCCGTTTCAATGCTTCCCTTCACAATGGTGCCAACCGGTCGGTCATTTATGAATTTCAGGCCAAAGTACCGCCCGGCTGGAACAGCAGTTTTCGCGTTGACGGCATGCAGGTTACGTCCTTCAAACTCGATTCGAACAGAACACAGGACATTAGTATTGAGCTAACGCCCTCCCCTTCGGTAAAACCAGGCAAATATGCCATACCGGTTGTAGCCGTAGCCGAACAGGGCGCCATGGAACTGAACCTGGAAGCCGTTGTAAAAGGCGCTTATGGCATCGAGCTTACAACGCCAACAGGCCTGCTTAGCGAGGAGGTTACCGAAGGCAGCCGCAAACCTATTTACCTTTCGCTGAAAAATGACGGCACATTGCCGCTCGACAACCTGGAACTTTCGGCACAAACACCCACAAAATGGAACGTAACATTTGAACCTGCAAAAATCGACAGGCTTGAACCGGGCAGCTCTGTGAACGTGGTTGCCAACCTGAATGTGCCCGAAAAAACCATTGCCGGGGATTACCTTACCACTTTCACCGTCAAAAACAACAATGCTACCGCCGAATCATCGCACCGGTTAACCGTAACAACCGGCTGGCTGGCAGGATGGCTGGGAGTAACCGTTATCCTCGCCGCTATCGGTATGGTTTATTTCCTTATTAAAAAATATGGTAGAAGATAAGAAAATATCGGTATGGAAAATCCTGTCATCGAATTAATAGGGTTGACCAAATTGTATGGTTCTTTAAAGGCGGTAGATAACCTCGATCTTACCATCGGTAAAGGCGAGATCTATGGCCTGCTGGGACCAAACGGCGCCGGCAAAACAACCACCATCCTGATGATGCTTGGGCTTACGGAGCCATCTGCCGGTTCTGTTACAGTTTGTGGTTTCAACGCAACCAGCAACCCCGTAGCGGTTAAACGCAAAGTAGGTTACATGCCCGATAATATGGGTTTTTATGACGGGCTGAATGCGCTCGACAACCTTGTATACATTGCCCGGCTGAATGGTATCCCCGAATCAAAAGTGCGTGACCGCGCCAGGGAATTGATGGAAATGGTAGGCCTTGAAAATGCCATGCACAAAAAAGCAGGCACGTATTCCCGTGGTATGAAGCAACGGCTGGGCCTTGCTGAAGTGCTTATAAAACAACCGGAGATTATCATACTTGATGAACCAACGAATGGCATCGACCCCAGCGGTGTAAAAGAATTCCTTACGCTCATCAGGCAACTGAGCCGGCAACATAACATCACCGTTCTGTTATCATCGCACCACCTGAACCAGGTACAAAAGGTTTGCGACCGGGTAGGCATTTTTGTGGAAGGCAGGCTGCTTGCCAATGATCATATTTCCAGGTTATCAACCGAAGTAGCATCCCGTGATTCGCAGGTTGTGACCATATCATTTGCCAGCGATCACCGGCTTTCAGAAGTTCATACGCAGGCATTGATGAATACGGAAGGCGTTAAAGCGGTGGAGTTATCCGGCAACAGTATCGAAATAACCGGTGCTCCCGGCCTCACCCCGTCCTATGTACGCTTTTTTGTTGCACATGGGCTTGATATAACCGGCGTACATCAGAAAGAGTACAACCTCGAAGATGTATATCAACGATATTTTGAAAACATTTCAACTGAAAAAGAAACCAATGGAAAATCCGGCAATATATTTCAAAGGTCTTTTTTCAAGGGTATTAAAAACTAACGAACCGGTGGTTGCCGGTGTTAATGAAAAAGCTGCTCACTACAGCAGACCGGCCTCACCCTTTGCCATTATTGTAAAAAAAGAAATTGGCGACCTCGTACGCAGCTGGCGTTTTATTGTGCTGTTAGCGTTGATAGCGCTCACATTCCTGGCCTCCATTTATGTATCGCTGACCAACATAAAACCAGGCGCCGGCGTTGCAGAACCGGAACGTTTCCTGTTGTATTTAAAGATCCTCACAACTACAGATGGCTCCCTCCCTTCCTTCCATATTTTCATGAGCTTCCTGGGCGCCATTTTAGGGATCGGACTGGGATTCGATGCGGTAAACAGCGAGCAACAGAACGGAACATTGATCCGGTTGCTGGCACAGCCCATCTACCGCGACAATTTCCTGCTGGCGAAATTTATCAGTCCGATCATAGTTATTACCACTTTATTTCTTTCCCTGGGCCTGCTGATGATCGGGGGTGGATTACTTATTACCGGCGTAATGATCGAACTGGTGGAGATCCTGCGCATTATTACGTTCATCCTGCTGACAGTGCTTTATGTAGCGTTCTGGTTAAGCCTGTCAATAATGCTTTCAGTAAAGTTTAAACAAGCCACAACATCGGCGCTTACCGCTATTGGTATCTGGCTGTTCTTTACCATCTTCTACAAGATCGTGGTCAATATGATCGTAAAGGCGTTCCTGCCCGACCCGGCATTTCTTTTGCAGGAAGACATACTGTATTATAACAACCTGATCCTCGATCTGCTAAGAGTTTCGCCGGGACAGTTGTATACAGACGCCACCACCGTTTTACTGATGCCGGCTGTACGAAGCCTCGGTCCGCTTACGATGGAACAAATGGCAGGCGCCATACCAACGCCATTATCCTTCAGGGAAAGCGTATTGATCGTATGGCCGCAATTATCAGGATTGTTCGCAGCAACCACTGTATGTTTTGCCCTGTCGTATTACTTGTTTATGAGAAGAGAGATCAGGTCATAACAAAACTGAACAACACCATGCAAACAAAATTCTATATAATTTGTCACCTTACAACGCCAACTGGCCCCGAGGCATACGGCCGTTTTGAAATAGGTAATGACCGCATGGCCGCGTACCAGCTTTTCGCGCGGCTTAAAGGCGATAAGGAAGTAAATGAGCGGAATATGTTATGTATGGAGTTGATGGAGACTGAAAACGAGCTGCCGGTAAATATCAATATGCTTAGCTGCACGCTCGACCAGTTAACGGAGAATTGCCGTATTATAACTAAAGAAGTATTTAACCATCGCAACCTGAGCGGGGAGCAATCAATTGGCAATTAGCAATATGCAGGGGTTTATAGTTTATGGGGTAAGTTTGTTGTTGCTGCCGTGCTTTATGATCGTCTATTGCCTATTGCTATTTGCCTTACCTGTTCAGCAACATCTTCACATAAAACGAAGGCTGCGCAAGTTTTTTACGAAGGTCAATTTCGTAGAACATGCACGACATCAGTTCGCGCAGTTGTTTATTACGCATGGCTGTTTTCATAAGGAAATTGAACAGCCATGTTTTGCTGGCCAGCCGTTGCAGCCTGGTGCTTAAGCGCAGTTCAGGGCCAAGTACGCGGTATACTTCATCGTCATATGCTTTCATGGCGGCAGCAGAAAAATCATTTGTCTTCAAACTCGCAGCGGCCTGTTGCGCCGCAATACGGCCCGAATACAAGGCATTGCCAATGCCTTCACCGGTAAACGGATCTATTAAATAGGCCGCATCGCCTGTAAGCACATACCGTTCGCCGGAGATCGTTCGCCGTTTACTACCCAGCGGTAATCCGTACCCTTCAATTCCACTTACCGGCTCCGCGTTTTTAAAACGCTCCTTCATCACAGGATCATTTGCCACTACTTCCTGCAGGATCTTCTTCAGGTTCAGCTTTCTTTTACGCACCACCGAACTGAGCATACTAATGCCAACATTGGCCTCGCCATTTGGTAATGGAAAGATCCAGAAATAACCGGGCAGCAGCGAACGCAGGAAATGCAGTTCAATAAAGCCGTCTGCACTTAACCCGGTAACCCCTTTGTAATAAGCCCTTATCCCTGCGCAGTAATGCTGCGGTTCCATATGAATGTTGGCAATTTCTTTGGTAAAAGAAGAATGGGCGCCATTGGCAACGATCACCAGTTTTGCCTTCACTGAAAATTTTCCATCGGCGGCGGTAAGCAGGTAGCCATCTTGTTGCAACGTATATTTATCTATTGCCTGCCCTTCAAATAACTGAATGCCGGCGCAACGTTTCATTTCTTCAACCAGAAAATTATCGAAGTGGAAGCGTTTGCAAACAAAACCGGCGGGGATGCCGCTTTTGACCGAACTATTAAAATCGGGCTGGTAAGCGATATCGAGCGCATCGCGGCCGGGGGCCGAAAAAGTTACGCCCCAGCTTCCTTCTTTCGCGGCAAAATTACAAAGCCGGTCGCCGATACTTTTATCGATGCGGTTCAGGGCCGTAAGTACTTTACCGCTCAATCCGTCGCCGCAGATCTTATCACGCGGAAAAACCGCTTTATCAACCACCACGCAGGGAATATTGAACTGCTGCAACTGTAATGCGGCCGCTGCTCCTGCAGGCCCCGCGCCAATAATGCAAACCGCTGTCGATATCATATATATGCCTGGTCAGGTTTGACCGGCGCGAAAGATAAGTATTTTAAATTTACCTTACTCACAATAGTAAGGAATCCACTAATGCTTACTTACCGTTTCCTCCTGGTGTTTCCATAACTCCTGAAACACAGCGCTATGCTCACGCAGGTGGGCAAACGTTCCTTCAGCCACTATCCTGCCCTGCTTCAGCACATATATATAATCGAATTGGTATAATAAGTGCAACCGGTGCATCGACGATATAATGGCTTTATTCCTGAACGCGGTGAACATCTTCTGATAGATCATGGCTTCCGTTTTGGGATCAACACTGCTGGTTGGCTCATCGAGCAATACCAGCTCGCTTTCCCGCGCCGCCAAAATGCCACGGGCAAGGGCAAGCCGTTGTTTTTGTCCGCCCGACAGGTTAACGCCTTTTTCCCTGATATCCGACCCAAGCCCGTTGGGTAGTTGCCGTATCACATCGGTGAAGTGCGCGCTTTCACTAACACTCATAATGTCATCGTCGGCAAATGGAAGACCAAGTGTAATATTATAAGCAATGGTGTTCTCGAAGATCTCCGGCTCCTGCGGAAATAAAGTAACGGTTTCATTGATGGTGGCCAATGGGTAAGGCTTGCCATCAACCGTTAACTGCATCCCTTCTTCAGGATTGTATAAACCTCTTAATAACGCCAGCAGGGTGCTTTTACCACTGCCGCTCTCGCCTATCAACGCTATTCGCTTTCCTTTGCCAATAGTAATATTAAGGTTATGTAAACTCTGCGGCGCATGTTGGCTATCGTATTGGGTACGGTGTGAGAAGTGCAGATTTTTGATCTCGATGGTTTGCCAGCTATCGGGCAGATCGGTCAGTTGATCGGGCCGGTGCTGTTCATCATATGCTTTCTCAATATTACGGGCCGTTTCCACATGCGTATTGTATTGCACTATTTCGGTGTACTGCCAGGCCACATCATGAAACACGGTGGTGAACTGGTTTACAAAACCAAGCAGGGTCACCAGTCCGGCCACGGGGAACATGGCACCTGTTTCCCAGTTCTGCCATACAAAACCTGCAGCAATCACTACATAAATAAGCGACACCATCATATCGGCCACAAACCATTTCCATTCATTGATGGCGGCGTTCTTTCTGAACGGTCTGGCTATAAGCTGGATCTTGCTCAGCAAACCGCTTTCCATACTTTTCTCAAGCCTGAGCGTAATGACCGTCATGATATTGGAGATGCTGTCGAAAAGCGTGGAAGAAACAACGTGCTCGCGTTCGTTCACTTCATCGAGCGTTTTTATAAAGGGTTTGTCGAATTTCATGATGATCCAGATGGTGCAGATCCCGAGCAGAATGCCAATGCCGCCAAACACCGGCGAAAAATACAACATGGCGGCCACAGAGAACAGCAGCTTGGCCAGGGCATGGATATACATAAACCCTTTGTCGAAAAATTCTTTCAACGCTTCATACGCCTTCCTGATGCGGTTAATGGTAGAACCGCTGTGATGGTCCTGGTGCCATTTTACAGGCAAATGCAGGGCCTGGTGATACCGTTCCATCAGGAAGTTGCGGCTTAGGTTAAAGGCGAGGTTGCGCTCCATAATGCGGGCCGGACCGTGAAAGCCCCATTCAACGAGTTTCATTGTAAAATACAGAACGGCGTAGATCATTGCATAATAGAAAACCTGTTTCGTATCCTGTTGTATTTTACCTATGAACCAGCCAAACAGAATGGGGTTCAGTGAATAGATCACGTTGGCGATAATAAACAATGAATAGATCAGTACATACTTCCTTCTTTCCTGGCGCGCATAATGCCAGGCGGTTCGTAATAATGAGATGTATGGATTGGGCATATGAGACGCAAAGGTAGTTCTCATTCCTAATTTTTTATATCTCATTTCCCGCCTCGCTGCCTTTTGCCTTTAACAAAAAAGGCCGCTCCACAACGGAACGGCCTCTTAACATGAATAAATGATCTTACCTGATCTTCGCTTTGATTTCTTCCAGCGAAACGTTTTCGGCTACTACTTTCCCTTCCCCGGTAAGCAGGAACATGGCGGGGATCGCTTTTACATTATAGGCATCGGCCAAACCGGCACGGTCGAGAAAACTATGCCAGGGAAATGCCTCCTGCGTATTGGCTTTTATCCAGTCGGTTTCTTTTTTGTCGGTGGAAACACTGATGATCTCCACGCCCTTGTCGCTCATCTCCCGGTAAAACTGTTTCAATGCAGGTATGGCTTTACGGCAGGGCCCGCACCACGAAGCCCAGAAATCGATCACCACGTATTTCTTTCCTTTGGCCAGGTTCGCAAATGATACCGGTTTTTGCAGTGAATCTACAAACGCCAGTGAAGGCGCTTTCATACCCACATAACTTTTGGGGTACAGATCAGCCTGTACAATTTTACCATAATAGCTTTCCTTTGCCTCTTTGGAGAACTCCTCAAACAGTGTTTTTTCTTTTGGCGTAAAATAGCTCAACTGGTCAAGCATCAGGAAGGGCCCCCACCAACTGTCTTTGTGGGCGAGGATCAATCCCTTTATAGAATCTTCAACCGTTGTAAAGAACTCCTTTTCTTCCTTTGCAAATTTCTTATATGCATCAGATGCTATCAGTTGCTTTGCCAAAACCGAGTCTTTCTTTTCATTGGCCGATTTCAATTGGTCAAGTACCTCTTTATTATTAATATGGTAAGCATCATACAATACGCCTAACCGTTCACGCAGGGAGGTCTTGCGCAGAAATTCATCATGTGCTTTGCTGCCGGTAACTTTTACGTCACTGAACTGATGCGATCTTTCGCCTCTCACCTCTTTCTCTTCCACTTTACCCGTTACATGAATTTTTGCATTTTCTACCATTACCCTGAACCCGCTGTAAGTTTCACCAGTCAGCTTTACGAAAAAAATGCGCGGACCGCTTACGCTGCCGGTGAAAACGAACCTGCCATTTTTCACAACTGCTTCGGCTACGGGCTTTTCATTCTTATGTGTTCCTGTTGGCACCAGTTCCATTTTAGTGCCGTTTGCCAGCGCAGCGAATTCACCGGTGAGCGTATACTTTGGCGCCCGTTGAAACGCGTACAGCGATCCGGTTATCACCAGTGTGGCGATGGCATACAATGTTTTCCTAATTAAGGTTTGCCTCATCTATACCTGTTTTATTGGTTTACGTTCTGTTGAATAGTTCCGTTACCCGGGTTTTTGATAGCGCCGAGCGGAATGGGCATGGTGTACATATGCGAACCGGGTTTCAGGCTCAGTGTAGTGCCATTCTCCGTTTTTGTCAACGTTGTTGCATACAGCGGGTCTTTGTTGAACCTGCGCATATCGCCGAAGGCTACTATACCAAACAGCGTTTCATTTTCTTTGGTCCGGCGGATATGATCCAGCGCCTCTTTGGTGCTGGCAGCGGTCAATGCCGTATAGTCGGCCGCGAAAATGCGTTTGGCCCGCACCGCGTTCAATGCATCCATAGCGCCGGTAAAGTCATTCTTCCGCGCCAGGCATTCTGCTTTTATCAGGTACATTTCGGTTGTAGTGATACCGCCCTCATTGAACCGGCCGG
>CBIHPC010000266.1:0-8706 GCA_966211305.1 uncultured Niastella sp. | reverse complement strand
ATGGTAAGGGTTTTATCATGCCTGGTAATCCAGTGAAGCGATTGCAGGAACACAATTACCAGTAAAATAACCAAAATGATCCCGGTTAGGATGTGTACCCAAAGGGGTTTCCCTGTCATGAATTTAAACAAGGTAGTATCTGTTTTTTTAAAGTTCGTCAATCGTATATAATCTGTTCGTGAATCGGCAATCGTGAAAGGGTTCGCGAAATTTATGGCTTTACTTCATCTGGCCGGCCCGCTTCTTCGAAATAACAACGCTCGCTTCGCCCGCTGTATACAAAACATTCATTCCCACCTCTGCCTTTCATTATCCCATTATCTCTTTATCAAATCACCTCCTCGTCAACGCATCTTCGATCAATGCCGAATAAAACTCTTTTAACGTCCAGCCCATGGCACGGACCTGCTGCGGCACTATGCTTGCTTCACTTTGTCCGGGTACGGTATTAACCTCCAGCATATACGGCGCCTGTTTGGCTTCGTTATAAATAAAATCAATTCGTATAACTCCACCGCAATTCAAAAGCTCGTAAATTCTTTTTGCCGTACTGCGCACTTTTTCTGCAATGGCTTCATCAACCTGGGCCGGGGTAATTTCTTCACTCAGTCCCTTATATTTTGCTTCGAAATCGAAGAAATCTTTCTTCGTTATCACTTCAGTGATCGGCAGCGTAATAATGCCTTTGGGCGATTTAAATACGCCGATCGTGAACTCACGGCCCTCTATAAACTCTTCAACCAACACCTGGTCATCTTCTTTAAAAGCTTTTTCCAGGGCGCCGGCCAGTTCTTTCGCTTCATTCACCTTGCTCATGCCAATGCTTGAACCGCCATTATTGGGTTTTACAAACACTGGTAATGTCAACTGGCTCAGGATCTGCTCCGGGCTAACCGGGCTATGTCTAAAAATATGAACAGATTTGGCAACATTTATGCCAGCAAAGGCCGCTATGGCCACGGTATATCTTTTATTGAAAGTTAATGCAGAAGTAGCTGAATCACAGGAGGTATAAGGCAATCCAACCAGGTCGAAATAGCCCTGTAAACGGCCATCTTCGCCAGGTGTGCCGTGGATGCCGATCAATACCGCATCAAATGTTAATTTTTTGCCATCGATGGTCAGTGAGAAGTCATTCCGGTCAACGGTGATCTTCCGGCCATTTGCCTCATAAAACCAGCCATGGGGGGTAATATCTATTTTGTATACGTTGAACTTGTCGGTATCAACATTTTTTTCAATTGTGATCGCGCTTTTATAGGAGATCTCTGCTTCACCGGAATACCCACCGGTTACAAAGGCTATATTGGGCTTCATGTAAGGTTGGAAAATTTTTAGCAAATAAACGAAAAAGGACGGGAAGCCCGAAACTTACCAGGCAGGTATTTGTAGGGGTAAATGGCAATGTTAGGGCATTCAGGCAGGCAGGCATTGCAAACAATACAGTCATCTGCGATCTTTAAAGCCATTTCCAGAAGATTTTATAATTCCCCTCCACCGGAGGGGGGCAGGGAGAGGCCCCAAATAAAAAAGGTGAAGGTCGTTAATCCTTCACCTCAATACGGCAGGAAATATCACCCGCCACTTACAAGTAGCACGAGGCTACATTACTATTCTGATAGAAAGTTAAGAAATATACAGGCGTTTATCAAAAAATTTTTGCCTGTTTCTTTACTTCCCTAGATGTGCAGTTTTTCTTTCTTTGCCATCAGCTCTTCCACTGTTTCAACATACATTTCATCTGGTACACAGCAGTCAACCGGGCAAACGGCTGCACATTGCGGCTCTTCATGAAAACCCTGGCACTCAGTGCATTTATTTGGAACAATGTAATATGTATCTACGCTAATTGGCGCATTTGGTGCGTCGGCGTCAACTACCGAACCATCCTTTAAAACAAAAGATCCTTTTACAGTAGTGCCATCTGCCACTCTCCATTCTACCCCTCCCTCATATATAGCATTATTCGGGCACTCGGGTTCACAGGCGCCGCAGTTAATACATTCTTCGGTGATTTTTATAGCCATAACTTGCTGAATTTTAAACCGGCCCAATTACAGGTCCGTGAATTGAATACATCTATTTTTGCACAACAAATATAAGGTGGAATGAATTTACAACAACGAATCGTTTTATTGAACCGGTTAGGTGAATATATTTTACAGGATAACGATAACTGGCAGGCAACCAAACAGAAAGCCAGCCAGCAGAACAGCTGGTTCACCCCCGAATTCATTGACCTGGCTACACGGAATATAGCTCTCGCCTTTTTACAAAAGGACAAACTGGCCGCCTGGGCCGAACAGTACAAGATCCCGGACAATAATGCCGCCCCCAAAAATGTGGGCATCGTAATGGCCGGAAATATTCCTCTTGTCGGGTTTCATGACTTTTTATGTGTTTTTATCTCCGGTCACCGCCAAACCATAAAACCTTCGTCAAAGGATGATGCGCTTTTAAGACATCTGGTTCAACAACTATACGATTGGGATGAAAGCACACGCCACCTCGTTGCATTTGCCGAAATGTTAAAGAATTGTGATGCTTATATAGCTACCGGAAGCAATAATTCTGCCCGGTATTTCGATTACTATTTCAGCAAATACCCGCACATCATTCGCCGCAACCGCACCTCAGTTGCCATTTTAACCGGGGAAGAAAGTCCAGACGAACTGAACCATCTGGCCGATGATGTATACCAGTATTTCGGTTTAGGCTGCCGTAACGTTACCAAACTGTATGTTCCCGAACAGTACGACTTCATTCCCCTGTTGAATGCATTCAAAAAATACAATCACCTCACCGATCTGCACAAATACAAACACAACTACGATTATATTCTGGCCGTGCTGCTATTGAACAAGCAGTACTATATGGCCAACCAGAGCATTTTGCTTACCGAAAGCAAAGAACTGTTCTCCCCCATCAGCCAGCTTAATTTTGAATATTACAAACCGGGCGAACAACCGGAAACAATTCTTGCCGGTAATGAAGATGTGCAATGTATAGTGGGTAAGAACCATATACCTTTTGGCAAAGCACAGTCGCCTTCGCTTACCGATTACGCCGATGGGGTCGACGTCATGAAATTTTTGCCGGGAATATGAAAAACTGTCAAAATCAACTGAAAATATTGCACTTAGCGGGGACGGATGTACAGGTTAAAATTTTTTAACTTTCCTGCTTCTGAACGTGCATATTTAACCATTACTCCTTACTTTTCAGTAAATTTGAAGAGAGCAAGTACGAAGACTTTAGTAAATTAATTGTTAAACCGGAATTACAACGCTGGTTTACTATATTTCCTGACGTTAATTTGTTGTTGTCAGGCATATATTTTGAAACTAGTAAAATCTCATAAAAATTTATAACGATTATGAAGTGGAAACAAATACTGGCTATTGTACTTATCAGTGCCTCCACTACAGGTGTAACGATGTGGGGAGTTAATCATTTCAGCCATGATACATATGTATATCAGAAGGAAGGCGATACGGGAAAGATCCCGGCTAACTATGCCGGTTTTAATGGCGTTGCCGGCGCAGGCCCGGTAGACTTTTCTGCAGCGGCAGATGCTACTATTCCTGCTACCGTACACATTAAAACAAAAGCTACGCGTACCGTAAGCAATAACCTGCCCCGGAACAATCCGTTCGGCGACCTGTTCCCCGACCTGGATGATTTCTTTGGCGACAGATACCGTTCTATTCCGCAAATGGCTTCCGGTTCAGGCGCCATTATCAGTGAAGACGGTTACATTGTTACCAACAACCACGTGGTTGACGGAGCTGATGATATAACAGTAACCCTTACCAATAAAAAATCTTTCAAAGCCAAACTCATTGCTTCTGACCCAAGCAGTGACCTGGCCGTTATCAAGATCGAGGCAAAGAGTTTACCCTTCCTGTTATATGGCAATTCAGACGACGTGAAAGTTGGCCAATGGGTACTGGCTGTAGGTTATCCGTTAACGCTTGAAACTACCGTTACCGCCGGTATCGTTAGCGCTAAAGGCAGAACGCTGGAGATCAACCGCCGCCAAAGCGATACTCCTGTTGAATCTTTCATTCAGACAGATGCTGCGGTGAACCCCGGTAACAGTGGCGGCCCCCTGGTAAGCACCGATGGTAAACTTATCGGTATCAACTCAGCCATTGCTTCACCTACAGGCGCTTATGCAGGTTATTCATTCACCATTCCGGTTAATATCGTAAAGAAAATAGTTTCTGACCTTATTAAGTTCGGAACCGTGCAAAGAGCTTACCTGGGTATTGAATATCCGAAAGATAATCTGAGCGATGAGGACAAAAGGCAAAACGGTATCAAAGACGACGGTGGCGTATACGTTATGACCGTTCGTGAAGGTGGTGCTGCTATCGCCGCCGGTATCAAAAAAGGCGACGTGATCACCAAGATCAACAATATGCCTGTAGTAAGCGGTGCAGATCTTATTGGCCAGATCGCTACTTACCGTCCCGGCGACAAGATCACGCTTACCTATCAACGTGCCGGTAAAGAGTATACAACTGCCATTACATTAAAGAACAAAACCGGCAGTACCGATATCGTAAAGAATTCAGTGCTCGACAAATTAGGCGCCGACCTTGAAAATGTGAGCAAAGAAGATGCAAAGGAATTTAACATCAAGGGGGGTGTGTTGGTAAAATCCATCAGCCAGCGTGGCTTATTCAGCAAGGTTAGAATTCAGGAAGGCTATGTGATCGTAAAAGCGAACAACAAAGACGTAGCCAGTGTTGAAGAGCTGAAAAAGGTACTCGAAGGAGCTTCGGGCAGTGTTAAACTGGAAGGTATCTATCCTGGTTATGAAGGTGTTTACCCCATCGTCATCAACCTCGACAGCGCCCAGTAATTCAATAAGCGTTTTTTTAACTTCCATATTAAGGGAGCAAAAGGTGAAGATCTTTTGCTCCCTTTTCTTTTACCATTAGTTCTGCGTTTCGCCTTAAACTTTCAGCGTACCAACACCAGGTAATCCCACCCTTTCAACTGTGCGGAAAAGGAACCATTAACGGTCACAGGCTGTTGG
The DNA here is from genome assembly GCA_966211305.1 of uncultured Niastella sp. Classification (GTDB taxonomy): domain Bacteria; phylum Bacteroidota; class Bacteroidia; order Chitinophagales; family Chitinophagaceae; genus Niastella. The sequence continues at coordinate 3,659 of CBIHPC010000266.1, read as the reverse complement.
GTGAATACATTGGTGAATTTGCCCTGGATCTGGGCGCCCGGTAATTGCAGGGACACATCATTGCCCGTAAAGTTCACTATAACCAGCAGTTCCTTTTCTTCGGCCTTGCGGATAAACGCCAGCGCCCGCTCATTATCGGTGGTGTTCAGCAACAGTGGTTTGGCAGCCTCGCCAACTTGCAGGGCCGGGTGTTGTTTGCGTAGCTGTAATAATGTTTTATAAAAGTCGTGGAGCCGCGGCTTGCCGTTCCAGCATATTTCATCCTTATCGAAAAAAGGCAACCGTTTGTGCAGGGGTAGTTCCTGTGCGGTATAAAGCAGCGGAATGGCATTCCAGGTACAATTGAACACTGCCAGCGGCGCGGCCATATCGCCATATTTTTCATATTCGGTTCCGTTCCAGGTATTTTCATCGTGGTTGCTGGTGAACAGCATAGGCACCGTACCGGGCGGCAGATCGAACTGGTAATGGTTCAGCACATCTTTCAACTGGGTGAGCGTAATTTCCTGCCGGAAATACTTTTGGGTGGCCGACATCCAGCGCCAGCCATATAAACAATCGAACACCTGCAAATAGATAACATCCTGGGTTTCACCCAGCCAGAACAATGGTTTTATTGCATCCAGCTCAACCCGCGCCCGGTTCCAGAAATCGAGCGGTACCAGGTGGCACATATCGCAGCGAAAACCGTCTATATCGCATTGTTTAACCCAGAATGACATGGCATCTATCATAGCGGTGCGCATGCCATAGTCGTAGTAATTGAGGTCAATTACATCGTGCCAGTTATTGGTATCGTAAAATTTGCCTTCGGCGTCCCTTTTATAATATTCAGGGTTCGTTTTGGTCCAGATGTGATCGCAGCCGGTATGGTTGGCCACCCAGTCAATGATCACTTTCATCCCCAGTTCGTGGGCTTTTTTCACCAGTGCGGTAAAATCCTCAATTGTACCAAACTCGGGATTGATGGCCTTATAATCTGAACAGGCGTAATAACTGCCGAGAGTGCCCTGCCGTTTTTCTTTGGCAATCGGGGTAATGGGCATGAACCACAAAATATCGATCCCCATATCTTTCAACCGCGGCAGGTGCTGGGCAAAAGCGTTAAAAGTTCCTTCGGGTGTATACTGACGAACATTTACTTCATATATACTGCTGTCAATGCTCCATGCTACCGGTGTAAATCGTCGCTGCATAAATCTCATTCCTGGTTGGTTTAGGTAAAATTACGGTCAACTTATCAATAATAATAAATAGGTTTCAGTGGAGGTATAAGGTGTTCAGAATCAGTTACAGGTTAAAAGTTTCGGGTTGCAGGGCCTTATTTTCGTGAACTCCGTTTCGAAACTCAGCCATCTGAGCCGGCGGGAAATCCCTGAAACCTGTATCCTGAAACCTGTAACCATTTCTTCGTACCTTCGTTTCGGCATGAAGACATTTAATGTACCTGTTACCTACCGTAGCCCGCTGATCTCGGCCATCAAAAACAGCCGCAAACAGCAGGACAAAATGAAGAAGGATTTTACTCCCACCCTGCTGTCGCTCGATCCATTGCATATATACCTGGCCCGCCATTTCGGGTTTTGCTACGGGGTTGAAAATGCCATCGAGATCTCTTTCCGCACTATAGAATCGAATCCCGGCAAGCGTATCTTCCTGTTAAGCGAAATGATCCACAACCCGCAGGTGAATGCCGATCTGCAAAGCCGCGGCGTTCAGTTCCTGCAGGACAACTACGGCCATCAGCTGATCCCATTCTCTGCACTGACAGCCGATGATGTGGTGATCATTCCGGCCTTTGGTACAACGCTCGAAATAGAATCAAAATTGAACGCGCTGGGTATTCCGGTAGAAAAATATAATACAACCTGCCCTTTTGTTGAGAAAGTGTGGAACCGCAGCGAACAGATAGCGAAGAAAGGTTACACCATCGTTATTCATGGCAAACCCAAACATGAAGAAACAAGGGCAACGTTCTCACATGCCGCCAGTAATGCACCTTCTGTAATTGTGAACGATATGCAGGAGGCGGAAAACCTGGCAAAATATATTACCGGCGAAAAACCCGTTGAGCAATTCTATTCTGAATTTGCCGGCAGGTTCTCTTCCGGTTTCAATGCGGCGCAACACCTGCAACGCATTGGGGTGGTTAACCAAACTACCCAGCTGGCTACCGATACACAGGCCATTGCCGAATACCTGAAGCAAACCATCCAACAGCATTACGGCTTAACGCCCGAAACTATTGAAAGCCGTTTTGCCGATACCCGCGATACCCTGTGTTACGCCACCAACGATAACCAAACCGCGGTTACCGGCATGTTGCAAACACCGGCTGATATAGCTATTGTAGTAGGCGGTTATAATTCAAGCAACACCACGCACCTCGCCGAATTGTGCGAACTGCAACTGCCAACTTATTTTATCAACTCGCCCGATAAACTGCTTTCCGAAAAAGATATTCTGCATTATAACTTTCACACCAAAGAAGAATACATAGCAACCGGTTACCTGCCCACCGGTAACCCCGCCCGCATTCTTATCACCAGCGGCGCCAGTTGTCCCGATGCGGTGGTTGAAAGCGTGATCCGCAAGCTGGCCACGTTTTATGGAGTGGAAAACAAACTCGACGCCGTAACTAAAGAACTTGCCGGCTGATCGCTTCCATTGTTATATTCATCTGTAAAATGTAGTCATATACCGGTTTCACGGTTATGCGTTTTGCGCATAGTTAAACTCCTGCTATTGAATCGGGTCAAAGAAAAGGCATAAAGCAGAATGCTTAACGCCGCCTACCGAAACACATACGTTCCGAAGAATTCTGAACAGAAACGATCGTTTTGCGCTCAGCATTCAGCGTTCGGCATTCAGCATTTTGCGTATAAATTAAATAGCCATGAAGCGGGTTTTGATTTTATTGACAGGAGTATTGCTCGGCTCGGGTATTGCAGCCAATGCACAGCAACGCCTTTTCGACGTAAGCGGAAAGGAGCGTTTGCGTCTGCGATTAAATGAGCTGAAATTATCGGATGATCAAAAAAGAAGGATCGCCATTATCATCAGGCGGCAGCGAATGCAGGAGCTAATGAACAAACAGGAGCTGGATGAAATTCTTACCGGGGAGCAGAAGGCCCTGCTTCAGGATTGGCGCAAGCGGCGGTCCGGAACAAATAGCAGGGATAGCGTGGCAAAAAAGCAAAAAGTTGACAGGTAAACAAGTTGACAAGGGATTTAACACCTGTCAACATATCAACCAGTCAACTTTTCAACCCGCCCGCCTGCGGCAGGCGCCTACACCATCTTAAACGTTTCTAAGAACTTGGTGTTGAAATTACCTTTTATAAAGTCTTCATTCTTCATCAGTTGCTGATGGAACGGAATCGTTGTTTTTACACCTTCAATCACATACTCGCTCAATGCACGACTCATGGTATTGATGGCCTCTTCGCGGGTACGCGCTACGGCGATGATCTTGGCGATCATTGAATCGTAGTACGGCGGAATTACATAGCCTGCATATACATGCGAATCGATGCGGATACCGTGGCCGCCGGGTTGATGCAGCGTAGTGATCTTGCCCGGACTGGGACGAAAATCGTTATATGGATCTTCGGCATTGATACGGCATTCTATAGCGTGTAACTGCGGCTCGTAGTTCA
>CBIHPC010000265.1:0-8741 GCA_966211305.1 uncultured Niastella sp. | reverse complement strand
GTATGGTCGCTTCAGCAAAACCCCAACACCGGTATTATTATGCAGTATGCCGAAGTACTGTTTATACTCGCGGAAGCAAGTGCAAAGGGATGGATCAGCGGCGATACGAAAACATGGTATCACCAGGGCATAGCGGCTGCCATCAATTACTGGGTGCCCAACTTTCCCGAAACCATACCTTCTGCAGAATTTACCGGGCATCTTCTCAACCTTGACGCTGCCGGTGAAATTTGGGATGATAGTTATCCATTAGACCAGAAAATGGAAATGATCCACCTGCAAAAATACTATGCGCTGTTTATGACCGACCTGCAACAGTGGTTTGAATACAGGCGTACCGGGCACCCTGTTCTACCCAAAGGGCCGGGCCTGGAAAACAATGGCGTAATGCCTGCACGCCTGGTATATCCTGTATATGTACAGGCTGCCAACCCCGTAAACTATAAGGCTGCGGTAGCGGCACAGGGGCCCGATGAAATATTTACCAATGTTTGGTGGCAACGGCCTTAAGTGTTTCAACTAAAAAAAAATCATGAAGATGAAATATTTAGTAAATCTATTATTAATAATAAGCATAGCTGCGGCAATAAACAGTTGCACCAAAACTTACAAGAACTATCCGGGTGGTGAGCCTAATGACGTAGGGGCTATTCTGGATGTGCGCCCGCTTTATAAAGACCAGGACGTGGTGCTTTCAAAGGACAATCTGTATGGTGCTTCGAAACTGGCCGTGGTAGTTATATCGGACCACACGGAAAAAAATCTTCCCGACGGCCTGCTGGTGGTTCAGGATAACCGCCGCCTGGGTTTGATAAGAGGTATTTCCATTGAATTGGGCGCTGCTGCGGCCAAATATCATACCGGAGACTCCCTGCTGATTGATATCACCGGCGGTACATTAACACGTAAAAACGGCATTTTAATGATCACAGGCCTTTCTGAATCTAATTTTACCTCCAGGGGTAAAGGAACGGTTGCCATCAACGCCATAACAATTGCCCAGCTGCAGGCCAAACCTGAGAACTATGAAAGCACACTCTGCCTTTTTAATAAAAGCAGCCTGAACCCTGCGCCGCAGCCGGGAGAAGTGATCAGCGGTACCAAAAAGATCAATGATGGTTTTGGCGACCTGGTAATGTATACCGACCCGGCTGTAAGTTATGCGCAAAAAACGCCAAACGCGCTGGGGGCTTATGTAGGCATTCCTTTCGGTACTCCCGAGGGATCTATACAATTCAGAACAAGGAATGAAGATGATATAGTAAATATGGGATCATCTGCACAGGACCTGCTGATAACCGGGATCCAAAGCGACCCCAAAGGCGCCGACGGCGGGTATGAATACGTACAAATGATGGCTACTAAAGATATAGACTTTACCGTTACACCGTACAGCATCGTATTCTGTGGCAATGCGGGCACTGCCAGTTCCAATACGCCGCTCGATGCAGGCTGGGCTACCGGCGGGCAGCGTACCATTAAATGGGACATTACAACGGGCAACGTACAAAAAGGGAAGTTTTTTTATTTTGGCTTCCAGGGCAAAAAGATCAATGGTTCAGGAGGCGCTCATGCTTTTCCGGCTACCGCAAACTATTATCAAGAAACGTTTACTACCAGCGGCACAAACCCCAATAAAGGCGATGGCGGGCTTGTTCGCGCTAGTGCGTTCAGCACCTCGGGCCCATGGCCCAATAGCGGAAATACCTGCGGGGTAGCCATCTTTAAAGGAACTACCGTTACCGAAACTTCAGTGCCTGAAGATGTATTGTTTGTGGCTACAGGCGGCGGCGCCGCTGTTTATGATGCCAACAAAACCCCCACACTGGGCTACAGGATCTGTAATAACGACTGGTACTCTATGTATTCGGTTAGCATAGATCCCGTTACCTATAAACCTGTGGTTGTACCTTATCTGCATTACCGTTCCAATGGCAATACAGCCAGTATGCCTTACCCTGTTAATGAAGCGCACCCGACTGCAGCTACCGATGCCGGTTTGTTTAGTATGATGGGGGGTGTTTATAATGTTACGCTTGGCCGGTGGACAACCGCACGTAAACAGGTAGTGGTGGAATTGTTTCAGGCTACCGCTACTATCGACACGTTAGAATTGCATGAAAGTGTAACAAAGCTGGTTGAGTAATATTTTTTGCAGATAGTCAATAAAAAAGATGCTGCCTCATAAATTCAGACAGCATCTTTTTTATTATGTAAAATAAGAATAAAAGCAAGGTGTACGAAGTACAAAACTCACGAATTTTATAGTCAGACTTAAATAATCGGACTTTTCCTACTTCTTACCTCCTACTTCGTATCAATCACCCGTAGGAACAATTTCACTCGTTTCCACCATTAACATTACCGTTTTTACAAGCGCACGCGTGCGGTGAACAACACCTTTGGGAATGGTGAAACCTTCCCAGGGATTTAGTGCAATAGTTTTGTCTTCCAGATCGATGAGCAGTTGCCCTTCCAGCACAAAAAAGAATTCATCGTCATTATCATGTTTGTGCCAGTGATACTCCCCTTCTATGATCGCCACGCGCACCACGCTGTCGTTCACTTTTGTAAGCGTTTGGTTGAACCATTTATGCTGATTGGCCTTTACTATTGCGGGCACATCAACCAGTTCGAGGTGATCGTATTTAACATCGAGCCGGGTGTCGTAAGGATAGTTATTTTCCATATGTAGTCTTTTCAGTAAAAATAACGATATCCTTCGATCCTTTTATTTTTATCACTTCCCGGTCACCGGCCGCGCGAACCGTTCTTACCGCAGAGATATGCGCCCCGATCACATCATCTAAATACACGGCATAGCGCCCGTCGGGTTGTTCATATTTGAAAGAACAGTTCTTTACAATTAAGTTCATTACATGCCGCGCCCAAAGCCCATAGGAAGGCTGCACTTTTAAATTAGAAGCATTGTATTGCCCAACACCCAGTTCGGGCGGTGTGGCCGCCGTATCTGACAACGGATTGCCGCCTTTTACCAACACCTGCACATCATTGAATTCAATATTTTTTATATAACCGGTATGTTTACCGTTGGGCAAAGTGAAATCGAGCCCGCCGGTAACTTCGGCAGCAGCAGGCAGGCTATATCCTGCTATGATGGGTGTGGCGCGGCGTTGTTTGCCGTCGTAGGCTGACCATCTTTTTCCGCGGAAAGAACTGCCTGCATACACCTCGTAAATATCGATGCCGTTGATGATAATATTTTCAACCTGGCCGATATTGATATTTTTTACCAGCAGTTCATTGTGGTTTTCGCCATTATCGGTAAAGGCATATTTACCTACGGTGGCGCCCAATACCCTTCCCCGGTTGGAGATGGAAATAAAAAAGGGCGTAAACGTCCTGTACATTTTTGACCGGCTGTGCAACGGGCCGGTATGACCGCAATTGAGGTGAATGTTCTTTACATGTCCGCCATCGTTGGTTGAAATGGAAAACCCGGCCTTGTTGGAGCCTAGTACATAAATATTGTCAACGCAGATATCCATGATGTCGTCGGCTGTTTCAGAACCTATCTGGAACAGGTTGCAGTTTGTGTCGCCGATCACATTCCTGATCTTATAGTCTTGTGCCGGCCTGGTAAAACCCAATGCGCAATCGGAGCCGGGTTTTACGATATCGTCTGAACTTACTTTTGAATAAATATTTGTGACCGTAACATGGCTGCAGGCCATGAAATCGTAGATGTCGCGGATGTTGGATGTATGGTACCGAGAGAAAAACGTATTGTGCACGTTGATATGATCGGTTCCGGTGGCAAGCAATGCAAAATGACCGCTGCGATCGATGTGCAGCATATTACCGGTATTGAAATCTTTTGAGCCGTCTTTATTTATATAATACGGTTCGTCTTTACTGCTGTCGTACCAAAGGTCTGCATCGCGATGAATACCGCCTATTTCAATATTGGTACATAACTTAAAGGTGAACATTTTATCGGCGCGGTTACCGGGCTCGTTTTTCATAACGTTATCGCCGGTAACCAGGTTGCCGTTGCCGGTTATATAGCCATTGCCAATGATCTTTACATTATCGAGCCTTTCGCCAAAGAACATGGTATTCCTGAAATAATGGTGGCCAACATCCTGTTTGGTTAAATAATTGTCGGGATCGGCGTAAGGGCCGGCATCGGTTGGGGATAAACCCGACCGGTATTTTTTATCGCTGAACCAGGTTGTTTCCGGGGCATCGGCGCCTTTCAGGGCTTTTATAGTTGCTTCTTTATCGACATAGAGGTATACGTTGCTTTTTAAATGAATGGTGCGTACGCCATAAACGCCTTTGCTGAACAACAGCGTACCGCCGCCTAACCGGTTCACATATTCGATGGCGTCGTTGATGGGTTGGGTATAGTCCTGCGTGCTGTCGCCCGTAGCGCCGGATAGTTTAATATCGAGTTTACCTTAATAAAATTGGGCTGTATTGGAAAACCCTTTGTGCATGCCATCTTTCACCAGCAAACGGAATGTATACAGTTTATCTGGCTGCAGCCCGGTAACAGTAGCGGATGAATTTTTATAATCGATAGAAGCGCTGGCACGCTGAAAGCTTTTGCCGGTATCGAGCGACTGCAGCAATTGAATGGCTTTGGCCGGGATGTAGCTCCAGGTGAAATGTGCACGGGTATAAGCGCCTGCATCTTCCCTGTAATGAAGCGTTCGTTCTGCTGTTCTGGTAAAATCAGCTAGCGTGGGTATAGCTTTCAGGATCGCGGTTTCGGCGCCGGTACCGGCACTGGTCAGCACTTCGGGCTCTGAAGTGGTGTAAGTTGCTTTGAAAGCATAATTGCCGGCTTTGGGAAATCGTACACCGCCGATAACGATTGTCAGGTCGGCGCCATTGGCCGGCCGCAGATCAAGATGGCTGAGCTGAAGTTTTGTGCCCCCATTGGCCAGTGAAATGATGGTGGCGGCCCCCACCCTGTTGTATGAATAAGCCGAACCTGTTCGGCCGATAGATTGTTGGGCAAGCTGCGAAAGCGTTACATCGCCCCGCCCAATCACATTCACTGTTGTGTTTTGCATGGTTACCCTGATGCCCGGCGGCAGGTAGATGTTAACGGTAGCATCAGGACTCCGCTGCCCGGCCGTGTAATAAAGCACCAGGTTGCCGGTAGTATTAATTGTTGCCGTCCGTTGCTGCAGTTGAAGCCGGCCGCTCAGGGCCATTGGTTTTACAACAAGCCGCCAGGTTTTGGAAGTTTTTTCCTGTGATGTTACCATCAGCCTGTCGCCCGTAGTGACCTTATCATTCTGTTTGGGTTTACCCGTTATATCAGTAACCAGGTACTGTTGTTTTGAGCCATTAGCGCAAGTGATCTGCGCAAGTAATTCATTTACGGTTGGCGTGGTGGAAACAAGGCCCTGGTCTTCGGGTGTGTCAACAGTAAACCGGTAAGTGCTTCCGGTAATTACAACAATTGTATCTTTTGTGATGGAAGCAATATGGGTGGCGTACGCAGCGGTTTTTAAAGTGGGCTGGGATTTTGCCGAAAACCACGGTAAAACGAGTGCGCAAACTACAACAACCGGTTGCAGCATCTTTATAATAGCGATCATATATGGAAAATACCCATTTATGAATGGCCGCTATTAAAACTGGTTGGCAATTTAGTCATTGATTTATGCAAAAATTCCGGGACTAAACTCCAAGAACCAAATAGTAAATCCCAAGAACCAAATTCAAGGAACCAAATAAACCAAAACCTCATCAGTAAGCTATGTGATTTAGGTTTTGGATTTGAATCTTGTATTTACTTTTGACTATTGAGATTTGAGATTTTTTCAATCTACCGGAAACGGCCCGTCGGTAAATTTTTCGGCATGGTATCCCTTAACGCCTACCTGTACCGCCAGTTGGCTGCGCAGGTCGTTTGTGGAACGTATTTGTTCAAGGATATATTTGAAATCGTATTTTGGCTGCCAGCCCAGTTCGGTGCGGGCGCGTTCGTTCACATAAACCCTGTCGAGCGAGGGAAACATTTTCCATCCGAGCTGTTCGTAAACGGGAATGTATTCAGGTACCAGCCGCTTCACCACTTCGGTAGCATGCAGGCGCAGGTCGGCAAGATCGGTTTTGGTGAAAGGTGTTGTGGCGCTGATGATGTAGGTGCCAAAACCAATACTCCGCGCTTTTTGAGCGGCCAGCAGGTGAGCGCTAACCACATCTTCAATTTCAACCCGGCGATACAGGAATTCATTGGCTTTTATATTCGAATCGGGATAGATAGCCCGCATTTTGCTGTTATCATCTTCTTCGGGAAAGAACCGTGAAGTGCGTAATACGATACAGGGCAATCCCGAATTACGGTAGTACAACTGGCACAAATTCTCGGCGGCGGTTTTGGTAACGCCGTAGATGTTTTTCGGCACCGGCATTACGTCTTCCGTTATCCAGGCGGCGGGTGCGCCCGGCGGTGGCACCAATGCATCGCCAAACGTGCTGGTGGTGCTGGTAAATATAAATGATTCAACACCGGCAGCTACTGCTTCCTGTAATAAATTGAGCGTGCCGGTTATATTGGTATCGATAAATTGCTGCGGCGTATGAGTTACCACATGCGGTTTATGCAGGGTGGCCGTATGCATAACCACGTTCACCCCCTGCATACATTGCTTTACGAAATCACGATCGGTTATTGTTCCGGTATAGTTGGTAAATGGGGATGCGTTTAGATCTATGCCCATCACATCGTACCGCAATTCCTTCAATGTGCGAACCAGCGCTTCTCCCAAATGTCCGGCACTGCCGGTGACTAATACTTTCATCATCAAAATTAATTGCTACATAATGCTTTTTGCTTAACGCCAAATGCAGAACGCAAAACGCGGAATACACCTGAAGTTGTCTTTTGTATTGCGTTCAGCGTTCTGCCTCATTCTTCCTTCACGTATTTATATACGTTCTTTTTGTAAGCGTTGAGGTCTTCGAGTGTAGAGATCTCATCGAACCTGTATTGTTCACCGTTGGCATTTTTACGAACCAGCGCCACTACTTCTCCGCCTACCACTGCGCTTTGCGCCTTTCGAAAAATAGAATCGAGCGATTGCCGGTCGTTCAACATCTGGTATTCCTCTATGTGATTCACTATTATTATATAATCGGCCATGTGAAATATTTGATGCGAAGGTAATTGAAATGCAGCTTAAAGCTGAAAGCCTAAAGCCGAAAGCCATACAAATACAGCTACAAGATTCACACTTCACGCGAAGGCAAATAAAGGTTAAAGGGGAAAGCCAGGGTAAAAACTGTATTGCTTTTAGCTTTAGGCTTTTGGCCGCAGCTTATAACCGGTAAGCATTAAATTTGCCTCATCTGATACTTAAATGTTACATATGATAAAAATAGTAGTGACCGACGGTTATACCCTCAACCCGGGCGATCTGAGCTGGAAGCCGGTTGAAGCAATGGGTGAGCTTACCATTTATGAAAGAATGAAACCCGATGAGATCGTTGAAAAATGCAAAAATGCAACGATCGTTGTCACCAATAAAGTGCCGTTCAATGAAGCCGCCATATCGCAATTGGCTAATTTAAAAATGATCGCCGTAACCGCCACGGGTTACAACATCATCGATGTGCAGGCTGCTGCCAAAAAAGGAATAGTGGTTTCCAACGTACCGGCATATGGAACCGCTTCCGTTGCTCAACATACCATTGCATTACTGCTCGAACTTACCAACCAGGTTGGCAAACATGCTGCATCGGTTGCCGCCGGTGAATGGGTGAAGTCGCCCGACTTTGGTTATCAAATAACGCCCATCACCGAACTGGCCGGTAAAACCATGGGTATTGTTGGCTGGGGAAATATCGGTTCGCAAACCGCCCGCATTGCGCAGGTATTGGGAATGGAGCTATTATATTATAACCCCACCAAAAAAGAAAGTGCCTTTGCGCCCTGGGCTTCCCTGCCTGAATTATTTGCGAAAAGCGATTATATTTCCCTGCATTGTCCGCTCAAACCCGACAACACCGGTTTCGTCAATAACGACCTGATCAACGTAATGAAACCATCGGCCTGCATCATAAATACCTCCCGCGGTCCGCTGATCAATGAACAGCACCTGGCCGATGCCCTGAACACCGGCCGCATTGCCGGGGCCGCGCTGGATGTGCTGTCGACCGAACCCCCGCCGGCCGGTAATCCCCTGCTTACTGCAAAAAACTGCATCATTACCCCGCACAATGCCTGGATCAGTAAAGAGGCACGCCAGCGGGTGATGGATGTGACGGTTAAAAATGTGGCCTCCTTTTTAAAGGGTACACCTGTTAATAAAGTAAGTTAAAGCTGCCGGTTACCGGGGGGTATACAGCCTGCAATTTGTCGGAAAGCCCGAATTTTTTTGCCCGGTTTGCCCGGAATCCGAAACTGGCAACAGCAACATGTATGATTGCGGATTCAAAATCTTACAAATCAAGAACTAAGATCTCAGATACACTGTAAAACAGAAAACCGTATCTTCGCTCAACTTTTTGAGAATGAAGATTCTAATTCAACAGGTTACAATTACTGACCCATCATCTCCATTTAACGGACAAAAGCAGGATATCCTTATAGAATCAGGAATTATCAGGGATATTCAACCTGCTATTTCAGCAGAAGCAGACAAGGTTATCGCAGGCAACCAGCTCCATTTATCGCCGGGCTGGGTTGATGTGTTCGCCCATTTTGCCGACCCCGGCTACGAGTTCAAGGAAACACTGGAAACCGGTTCCCGCGC
>CBIHPC010000264.1:0-8751 GCA_966211305.1 uncultured Niastella sp. | reverse complement strand
AATACCCTTCTCTTGAAAAGATGGCTTAAAATCAAACTAAAGGTTGTTGATCGGGAAATACCTGATACTGTGCATTTGTTTTTCTGTAGGCTGGCTGTTTGCCCTTGCCCAGAATCCGCGTCCGGCCCCGCCGGGTTCGAACCTGCGCAAAAAAATGGTTTCCACAAAACAACCTGCCATTGTGCTCGATAGCATGAGCATCGTCCCCGGCACCGTCTCCATTGCCGGCATCCCCGATAGTTTATTCGACATCGATTTTGTAAACGCCCGTTTAACCTGGAAGCAGTTGCCACCCATGGATAGTGTGCTGGTTCGGTTCCGCGTTTTCAGGACCCGCCTGAATGCGGTGGTGAACCGCATGCAATACGACAGCATCATGAATAATTTCATGGGGCAGCCCTTTGTACCCGATTATGTGGGCGCCGGCGGCCTCAGCGACAACTTCTTCAACTTCGGCAACATCAACTACAACGGTAGCTTTGGCCGCGGTATCTCCTTCGGCAACAGCCAGGATGCCGTATTTACCAGCAACCTGAACCTGCAGTTGAGCGGATACCTCGCCGACAGCATCGAGATCGTTGCCGCCATTACCGATAACAATATCCCCGTTCAACCCGATGGCACCACCCAGCAGTTGAATGAGTTCGACCGCATTTTTCTACAGTTCAGAAAAAAAACCTGGGCGTTGAGCCTTGGCGATATCGATATACGGCAGCAGCAAGGCTATTTCCTTAACTTTTACAAACGCCTGCAGGGCGTTGCTTTTGAAACCACAACGGCAATCACTGATAAAATTGCTAACCGCACCATGCTCAGCGGTTCTATTGCCAAAGGAAAGTTTACCCGAAACATTTTGCAGGTGCAGGAAGGCAACCAGGGCCCGTACCGCCTGCAGGGGGCCAATAACGAGTTTTACTTTGTTGTACTGGCCAATACCGAACGGGTGTATATCGACGGTGAATTGATGCAGCGTGGGGAAGACCGCGATTATGTGATCAATTACAATACCGCTGAAATTTCATTTACACCAAAACAAATGGTGACCAAGGATAAACGTATAGTGGTAGAGTTTGAATACGCCGACCGCAATTACCTCAACTCGAACCTGTACCTAACCAACGAAATCAACTTCAATGAAAAGGTAAAACTGCGGCTGGGTTATTTCAGTAATTCCGATGCCAAAAGCTCACCCATCAATCAAACCCTCGATGCGGGCCAGAAAGATTTTTTACGTACCCTCGGCGACAGTGTTACAAAGGCTTTCTATCCGTATTCAGTAGTCGATACATTTTCAACCGGCCGCATCCTGTATAAAAAGATCGATACGGTGTATAACGGCGGCGCCCGCGATTCTATCTTTGTTTACTCTACCAATGCCGACAGCGCCAGGTATACGTTGTCGTTTATAGAAGTAGGGCTTAACAATGGCAGCTACGTTCCCGACCTAAACGGCGCCAATGGCAAGGTTTACCGTTGGGTAGAACCTGTAAACGGCGTAAAGCAGGGCTATTTTGAGCCGGCGGTTTACCTGGTAACGCCTAAAAAACAACAGGTAGCCAACCTCGGCATCGAATACAACATTTCAAAGAACACGGTACTGAATACCGAGGTGGCCATGAGCAATTATGATGTGAATACCTTTTCCTCTATCGATAAAGGCAATGACCGGGGTTATGCTTCGAAGGTTGATTTTAAGAACTCCCTGCCCTTCAAAGGATCGAAGAGGGGCCTGAAGTTAACTACCGAGGTCGGACATGAATACGTTGATGCCCGCTTTAAACCGCTCGAACGTTTACGTAATATCGAATTTACCCGCGACTGGGGTTTGCCCCTGCTGTTAAACGTTCCCGAACATGAGAATATAATAACCGGCGGTGTGCAGTTGAGCGATCAAAAAAACAATTCGCTTCGATACCAGTTTACCGAATATAACCGGGGCACCAGCTTTACCGGTTTGCGCCATAATATTACACACTTACAAAATATCAAAGGCTGGGTGTTGAACAACCAGTTTATGTTATCTAACATTGATGCTGCCAGCGACAAAGGATATTTCTGGCGGCCTACCATAAATATCTCGCGGCAGTTTGCAAAGCTGCGGAATTACACCATTGGCGGCGCGTACGCGGTAGAACATAACAAGATCCGCAATAAGCTCACCGATAGCATGGCCGCCCAGAGTTTTTCCTTTACCAATGCATCGGCCTACCTTAAATCAGACCCCGGTAAACCCAATCGCTGGGGAATCACCTGGTTCACCCGTACCAATTCGTACCCGCTGGGTACCCACCTGGTAAAGGCCGACAGAAGCCAGAACGTTACATTAACAAGTGAGCTCTTAAAAGACTCCCGGCATCAATTCCGCTTTACCAGCACTTACCGGAAACTGAAAATACTGGAAAGCTCATTGAACACCCAGCAGGCCGATGAAAGTTTGCTGGGCCGGGCCGAATACCAGGTAAACCTGATAAAAGGTTTACTGAGCGGAAACCTCTTGTATGAAGTAGGAGCGGGGCAGGAGCAGAAAAGAGATTATTCCTATCTGGAAGTACCGGCCGGCCAGGGGGAATTCACCTGGATCGATTATAATAACGACGGCATTCAGCAATTGAATGAGTTTGAGGTAGCTCTGTTCCAGGACCAGGCCAAGTTCCTGCGCATTTTCACGCCAACCAATCAGTATGTAATGGCCAGTTACAGTACGTTCAACTATAGCGTGAATATAAATCCCCGTGCTGCTATTAATTTAACCAACGCCAACAGGCTGCGTAAATTCATGTCAAAGATCAACCTGCAATCGTCATTGCAGATCAGCAAAAAAGAAGTGGCCGATGATCTTGTACAGTTCAACCCGTTCAGGTCACCGCTGAACGATACCTCTTTGATCACCCTTACTTCCAACTTTGTAAATACGTTCTCGTTTAACCGTTTTAGTCCGAAGTGGGGGTTTGATGTAACCAATGCCCGCAATGAAAATAAATCGTTGCTTACCTATGGTTATGAAAGCCGTAA
Source organism: uncultured Niastella sp. (assembly GCA_966211305.1). Lineage (GTDB taxonomy): Bacteria > Bacteroidota > Bacteroidia > Chitinophagales > Chitinophagaceae > Niastella. The sequence continues at coordinate 5,739 of CBIHPC010000264.1, read as the reverse complement.
GCTCGATGACTGGACGGTACGCACCCGCTGGAACATCAGCCGGTTGTTTGCCCTTGAAATGACCGGCCGCACCGGCATCAATCAACTCATTACTTCGAACCCCAAATTCGATAACCGTAATTTTAAGATCAATCAATACTCGGCCGAACCGAGGTTGACCTTTACCAGAGGTGCTAATTTCAGAATGAGTGTGGGATATAAATACAGTGATAAAGAGAATGTACAGGGCAGCCGGGAAAAGTCGCAGGCAAACTCGCTGAATACCGATGTGAAGTACAATATTTTGCAAAGCACGTCTATAATGGCTAAGTTCACTTATTCGAACATTAGTTTTTCCTCACTCGATAGTGTGCCTAATACAAACTCTTCTTCGTCCTATATTTTATTGGAAGGCCTGCAGCCCGGCAAGAACTTTTTATGGACGCTCGATCTTACCAAAAGGCTTTCGAACAACCTCGAGTTCAGTATGCAGTATGAAGGACGTAAACCCGGCACGGGGCGCATAGTTCATGTAGGAAGGGCATCGATAAGAGCGCTGCTGTAAAAGGCAACGAGGCAACGCATAAAGGCATAAAGGTAACGAGAGAAAACGCCTTGGCGAATTGGTGCCGGCTCAGGTATATACCAAAAAAAACATCCTGGCGAAATCACCAGGATGCTTTTGAATATAGTGAGAGAGAAAGATTATCCGAAGATGCCACCTTTCTTCAGTGAGCGGGTAGCTTCACCGATCTTGAAACCATTGTGGTAAACTTCAATTTTGTAGTTACCTTGTTTGAAAGCGCTGTTTTGTTTCCAGGCAAACTCAACGTGTTTGTTTTTGCCTTGTTCGAAATCAACAGGAACTTTAGCGGTGAACAGTTTTTCACCTTCTTCACGGGTAGTGAATTTGCCGGAACCCAGGGCTTCTACAGCGATAGGTTGGCCATCAGGACCAGTGATACAAACGTATACATCAGTAGAACCTGTTTGAGCGATACGGTTAGAAACATCCATTGCAATAACCAGTTTGTCAACTTTCTTTGCAGAAGTAGTTTCTGACTCTTTACCACCTTTTTTCTCGTTTACAGGAGTAACAGAGATGTTAGTTGCGTTCAATGTAGAAGCTACATCAACTTTGGCAGCTAACTCATCTTTCGCCTGGGTAGTAGTTTGCAGGTCTGTTGTGAGTTTTTCCTTGTCGGCTGTTAACTGGGTTTTTTCAGTTGTCAGCACCTGGTTTTCCTGAGTTAAACGGGCAACTTCAGCTTCCAGGTTGGCGATCTTGTCGTTCAGTTCGCCGATCAAAGCCTGAGCTTTTTTCTTTTCAGCTACAGACAGGCGTTGTTTTTTCAGAATGCTTCCGATCTGACCTTTTAACTTGGAGATCTCGCTGGTTTTGTCGTTTACTTTTCCTTCCAGTTCATTGTTATAACCGGTTAAAGAATCCAAACGGGTTAACGCAGCATCAAAGCTTTTTTGCAATTCATTCTTTGATGAATCTACAGCCACGTATTGTGTTTGCAGTTGAGTGATCTTTTGATCAGACTTGTTTTTGTCCCATAAAAAGTATCCCCATGTACCAAGTATACCTACGGCTAATAAACCGATGATCAGGTTCTTTGAATCACGTTTTGGGGGTGCACCTTGTGGACTAGCGGATGGATAATTGGTTGTACTCATAATAAGTGTATGTTTATTTTGAAAGGTTATGAAATCGGGTTCAGTATTATTTTGAATTATCGGGTTAGTTACTTAGTAATTGGGTTTCGCATATGGGTTTGACCAAAACCATGCCAGAATTTGGCAAATAACCGTTCCACAAGCCGGGGAAAAACGCTGAAACGTAGTGGCGTATTGTGTTACAGTTTTGTATAAATCGTTATATGTCATGGCTTTTTTTGTGGTAATATTGCAAAGTTTAAACCACGATACCATACATGTCTGTAGAAAAAATTATATCCGACTGGAAAAAAAAGCTGTTTAAACCCGTTTACTGGCTTGAAGGCGAGGAGGACTATTTTATCGACAAAATTGTGCATTACGCCGAGCATAACATTTTAACGGAATCTGAGGCCGGGTTTAATTTGACGGTGTTTTATGGCAGAGATGCAGACTGGACGCAGGTAATAAATGCATGCAAGCGTTATCCCATGTTCGCAGAACGCCAGGTAGTTTTACTAAAGGAAGCGCAGCATATGCGTGATATCGACAAACTGGAATCGTATATTTCACAACCCCTGATCTCAACTATTTTTGTTGTATCATATAAAGAAAAGAAAGTGGATGGCCGTACACAGCTTGCCAAACTGCTTAAAACAAAGGCCGAGCTGTTCACTACCAAGAAAATGTACGATAACGCACTGCCTGAATGGACAAACGAACTCGTAAAAAGTAAAGGATATACCATTTCACAAAAAGCGGTATTGTTGCTGGTTGATCATATAGGCAATGACCTTAGCCGTATAGACAATGAGATCGATAAAATGCTGGTGAACCTTGGAACCCGTACCAGTATCACCGAAGATGATATTGAAAAATATGTTGGGGTAAGCAAAGAGTATAATCCTTTCGAACTGCAATCGGCCATGGCGGCAAAAGACCTGCCCAAGGCTATGCGTATCATTCAATATTTTGAAGCCAACCCAAAAGCTGCGCCCATACAATTGGTATTGCCTACACTTTATAACCTGTTTAGTAAAACGTACATGATCTTCGGCCAAAGCGCCAGGGATGAAAAAACGGTGGCGGCAAATATCGGCGTCAATGCCTGGTTCGTTAAAGATTATCTGCTGGTTGCACGCAACTACGGCTATAACGGTGTTGAGAGAGCGTTGTTGTTACTGCATCATTACAACCTGCGCAGTGTAGGGGTAAATGATACCGGTTCTTCCGATGCTTCGTTGTTGAAGGAGATGGTTGTTAAAATGGTTAACTAGTTCGTACGTTCTTGAGCTATTCAGTTGGTGAGTTGTAAGTTGTATCGAATTAACTGAATAACCTACTTTACTCACCTAGTACCTTTAAGCTATCTTCTTTATCCTTGCCTAGTTGTTCAACTAAAGCTTCAAGTCCGTTGAACTTAACCTCACTGCGTAAATATTTCTTTATGTAAACGCGCACCGTGGCGCCGTAGATGTCTTCATTGAAATCGAAGATGTTCACTTCAATAACACGGTCGGTACCGCCGATGGTAGGCCGAATGCCAATGCTCATCATTCCCGAAAGCGGTGAATGGTCAATGGTGAAAGGTGAATAGGCTGTTTTGTTGCCGGTTGCCGATTGCCGATTGCCGTTGTCAGGCTGCTGGCTTCCGGTTGCCGACTTCCGGTTCCTGATCTCAACTTTTACGGCGTATATTCCATTACCGGGTATCAGCTTTTCTTCATTCTCAATACGCAGGTTGGCGGTAGGGTAGCCCAGTGTGCGGCCCAGTTTGTTACCATCTACAACAGTGCCTTCAAAAAAGAAATCATAACCGAGCAGGGTATTGGCCACATCGGTATTGCCATGTAAAACGGCTTCCCGGATGCGCGTTGAGCTAACGGTATTATCGTTGATCACATGGGCCGGTATTTCCATCAGGTTAAAGCCCAGCCGGGTACTATATGCTTCCAGCAGTTTATAATCGCCTTTGCGGTTGCGGCCGAAACGGTGGTCGTACCCGATGATCACTGTATGGGGATGGAATTTCTGAACCAGGAATTGCTCAATATATGCTTCGGGACTTTGTTGTGAAAAGTCGTCGGTAAAAGGCACTACCACCAGGTGGTCGATGCCATTCTTATGAAGCAGCTCAATTTTTTCGTCGATGGTATTGATAAGGTGGATAGGGGGCTGGCCCGTAACGATCACTTTACGCGGGTGGGGGTGAAACGTGATAATAACAGTTTCGCCGTCAATACGCGCAGCCTCCCGTTTCAATTGCTCGAGAATGCTTTTGTGGCCGGTATGCACCCCGTCGAACGTGCCTATCGTAACTACAGCCTTTTTAAAGGCCGGAATGGTTTCAGTTGAAAAGTAAACTTTCATAAATGCGGTGCGAAAATACAAGTTGTAACCCGAAGTTGGAAGTTTGATGCTGGAAGTCTGAAGTAAGTCATTGGAGGCCGGAAAATCGGAAGCAGGAAGCAGGAGGGTGGAAGTAAGCAGGGCCTGAGTTTCGAACGTAATACAGGATTTTCGATGCTCATGCACGGGGCAGGGGGCGCCTTTTTTAGGGTATTTTGAAAATTAATACTCTTCTTACCTCATACTTCTTACTTCCTGCTTCATTTTGTACCTTTGCCGCTTCAAATTATAAAATGAGTTTATATTCCCAACGGGGTGTTTCTGCCCAGAAAGAAGAAGTTCACAAGGCTACGGAAAAACTGGATAAAGGCTTGTATGCCCACGCCTTCTGCAAAATATATCCCGATTACCTTACCGGCAGCAATGATTGGGTGAATGTAATGCATGCCGATGGCGCCGGTACCAAAAGCATACTGGCTTATTTATACTGGAAAGAAACCGGCGATCTCTCCGTTTGGAAAGGAATTGCCCAGGATGCCGTGGTAATGAACCTCGACGACCTCCTGTGCGTGGGTATAACCGATAACCTGTTGTTCTCCTCAACTATCGACCGCAATAAGTTACTGGTAACCGGCGAAGTGCTGGAAACCGTGATCAACGGCACCCAGGAATTGTTCGATGAACTGAAAAAATTCAATGTAAATATCCATTACCTCGGCGGCGAAACTGCCGATGTTGGTGATGTGGTACGCACGATTGCAGTTAATGGCACCATGACGGCCCGCTGGCCAAAGAACAGGCTCGTTACCAATGATAAGATCCAGGCCGGCGATGTGATCATTGGTTTCAGCAGCTTCGGGCAAACCGTTTATGAAACCGAATACAACAGCGGTATAGGCAGCAACGGTTTAACCAGCGCCCGCCACGATGTATTAAACAAGTTTTACGCTACAGAATATAAAGAATCATATGAGAACGGCCTTGCCGGTAACGTAGTATACATAGGGCCGCACCGCCTTACCGATACGGTGGGCAGTGAAAAACACCAGGTAGGCAAATTGTTATTATCACCTACCCGTACTTATGCGCCGCTGCTGAATATTTTCTTTGAGAATTATTTCGGGGCCATTCATGGTCTTATTCATTGCAGCGGGGGCGGACAAACGAAATGTATGAAATACCTGCCCGGTAATTTCAGGGTGATCAAGGATAATCTGTTTGAGCCACCCATAATATTCCAGCTCATTCAACAGGCGTCCGGTTCAAACAACCGCGAAATGTACCAGGTGTTCAATATGGGCCATCGCCTCGAACTGTTCACCGATGCGGCTTCGGCCAGTCTGTTTATCGATGCGGCTAAAAAACTCGGTATAGAAGCGCAGGTCGTTGGCCGCGTAGAAGCGAGCGATAAAAAAGAGCTGATCCTGAAAGTAGGGAACGAAGAGATCGTTTATTGATAATAGCTTAAAGTCAAGGCAACGAGGCATAAAGGAATACAAAATACAGCTACACGCTACACGCTGCACGCAAATACAGGCTAAAGCCGAAAGCCTAAAGCGAATACAGAATACAGCTGCAAGCTATAAGCCGCAAGCAAATACGGAATACAGAATACAGCTGTAAGCTGTAAGCGAATGCAGCCTGGGAGAAAAGCCAGCAATTATTTATTATTCCCGAATAAAAGAACAATAAACAACAAACCATAAACCATAAACCTCCAGAGCGAGGCTTGAAAATACTCTTGAGTCT
>CBIHPC010000263.1:0-8824 GCA_966211305.1 uncultured Niastella sp. | reverse complement strand
TTACCATCGCCGGTAACCTGTATAACACCATCAATTACATACAATGCATCTAACGTACCGCCGTCTTTTGAAAAAGTGGCCGGGTTACGCACTGTTATTGTAGCTCTTGACCCGGGGCGGTCGGTACCGCCGCTTACATTCAAACCCAATACCCGGCCAGCCAAAGCTGCACCGAGATTACCAACCGGCAGGTCTTCAATTTCTTTCGCTTTAATTGTTTCCACCGCACCGGTCAGATGTCCCTTTTTTTGCGTACCATAACCAACCACGATCACATCATCCAACTGGTTGTCGGTCTTTAACAAGGTTACATCTACAGATTCACGCGTTCCAACTTTTACTTCCTGGATGCCGAATGAGATGTGGGTGAATACAATCTTTTGTTCGGGCGTAGCCATCACCTTGTACCTGCCATTTACATCGGTAATTACATTACCGGCGGTACCTTTAACCACTACGGTTACACCAGGTACAGGCTTACCATCAATGTCGTTGACCTGCCCGGTCACGGATCTCACCTGGGCAAAGGCGCCCACTGCCAATAGCAACAGCAGGATAAATGAGACGGAAATCTTTTTTGTTTGTTGCAGATTCATACAGCATTAGTTTTTAGGACTGAGAAAACTTTTTAGCAATGTTTTTGTGTTTTTTAAGTCTTGAGAGTATAACATACAATATTAAGTGTAAAGCAATCCGACAAAGTGTTAGTCGAACACTATACGTATTGCCTATCTGGAAATACTTAGTGTTCGATACTTATTTACTTTGTTTTGCTGCTGCCTTTCTCTCTTTTATCCGCTGTTGCCATGCAGCTTCTTCTTTTTTCATGTCTATACCTGCGGCTGATAAATAATTATTGATGCGACCCTTGTATTTACCGAACCAGGCGTGTTTCTTATCGGACGATTCGGCATCCATTGCCTTTTCGCGCGCTTCGGTTAACCAGGTGAGTATCTGCTTTTTTTGTTCTTCGGTCAATGTGGGGATCATATCCTGATACGCAGTATAAGTTACGTTCAGTACATTATAGGTCATCCCGTTCTTAATTTCATCAATTTGCTGTGGTGTGCAGTGGGCTGATAATTTCTTCAGGTAGGTCTTGTGCAGTTTTTCCAGTTTCTTATTGGCTTTTGCTTCCAGCTTTTGAATGTCGGCTTTGTCATCAGCGGTCAACTCAGCACCCTTTGACTTTATTTCTTTTACTGCTGCATTGCGCTCATCGTGTATGCGGCCCAGCGAAAGATACTGACCGGCCACCACGGCAGTTACCTTTTTATTAAAGACACTATCAGTACTATGTAACGCTGCAACGATCTTCGCCGCTCTTTTATTTATTACCTCTTTATAATCATCCTGCCTTTGTGCTGCAGGCGCCTGTGCGAACACCAAAGTAACTGATAACAACATCATTAAAACCGTTAGCGCCATCAGCATTACATATAAACTACCTGTTCTTTTCATTTGGCAAAATTGAAATGATGAACTTACGGTCGATGCCCGGAAGTTATTTATTATTACGTTAGTTATTAATTCAGCCTTTTAAGTTAATGCGTGGTTCAACAGACCTCGTTCGTGTAAACAGTAATTTTAAGTTCAATGGATCGGTTTAAGAACCAATAAAATTCATAGCGTGGGGACTAAGCCTGTCTTGTTGATTAGTGTGGATTGCGCAGAGAGTGTTTTTTTGATTGTCCGGATATTGCGCTGGTGATAATTTCTGCCGGAAAGTAGGCCATATCATTGCGAATAAAGAAGACCGGGCAAGCAAAACGCTTCATATGCTCAATCGTTTAAAGATCCTTCAGAATACAATGGATATTATCAGAGATCACTTAACCAGTTTTATCGGAATCATTGTTATCTGTTCGTTATTCATTTACCTCAATAAAGGTACAGGCGACCCTATCTGTAAACAATGTAAGGTTTCACTAAATTGATGGAATATTTTACTATTTTTTATTAGTCACCCCCACCCGGTAAATAGAAACATTTAATGTGTTTGAAGAACAATATTAGCAGATGGCAAGCCGGGGGATTTTATGGTCACTTTAATATTTCCGGGGTTGGGTTTTGCCTGAACGATGGCGAGGCATAACCCGTTGTAAGCCTTGTGGGATACAGCTTTAAACGATTCCATGCCGGCCGGATACCCATTATCCATGCCGGCCAGAATACCTTCGCCAACGATCTCCACCTCAATTTTATTGTCGGCATCGGGCACCAGATTCCCGTTTTTATCTACAATCCGAACGGTGACAAAAGAAAGGTCTTTTCCGTCGGCATGGAGGATTTTTTTATCTGGCACTATTTCGAGACGGGCTGGTTCACCGGCAGTATTGATGACTTTTGTCAATACTATTTTACCATTTTTGCGCGATACGGCCTTCAATGTTCCGGGTTCATATTTTACCCGCCATTGCACATGAAGATCAAGCGGTTGCTTTTTTCTAACTCCCAACGATCTGTTATTCAGGAACAACTCCACTTCATCGGCATTGTTATAATATGCCCATACGTCCACTTCTTTACTCCCGCCTTTGGCGTGATCCCAGTTCCAGTGCGGGAACACATGCAGCATCGTTTTATTGGTCCACTCGCTCTGGTACATATAATAGGCGTCCTTTGGAAAACCGGCCAGGTCGATAATACCATAATAAGAACTGCGCGCCGGCCAGGGATAGGGCACCGGCTCGCCAAGAAAATCGAAACCCGACCACACGAACAGTCCCGACATAAATTCATGCTGTTTAATGATCTTCCAGGTTTGTTCGTGGGTTGAACCCCAATACGCGGCTACATGGTCATATGCAGAAACGGTATAATCGGGGTTACCGTTCTGCACAAATTTTTGCCCTTTCAATGGCCAGAACCGGACGCTGTCCGACGGCATATCGTAATGCCCGCGGCTGGCCAGGGCCGACATGGTTTCAGCGGCCAGGAATTTCTTACCAGGGTACCTTGTGCGGAAATCGGCATAGATCTGCTGGTTATAGTTCATGCCCATAAGGTCGAGCGCATTCGCCTGGTAAATAAAGTTTTTAGTAGTGTCGGTTTCTGTAAGGGCCGATGTTACCGGTCTTGTTGTATCGAGTTGTTTTACAATACCCACCAGTTCTTTCGTGATGGCAATACCGGAACTGTCGAACTGCTCGCGGATCTCGTTGCCAATGCTCCAGATGATCACCGAAGGATGGTTGCGGTCGCGCTTCACCATGTCTTCGAGATCCTGTTTATGCCATTTGTCCCAATCGACATGATAGTCGTACTTATTCTTTTTCTTCTTCCACATATCGAAGGCCTCGTCCATTACCAGGAAACCCATTTTATCGCAAAGGTCGAGGAATTCGGGAGCAGGCGGATTATGCGCGGTGCGAATGGCATTACAACCCATTTCTTTCAGGAGCTGCAACTGCCGCTCCATGGCGCGTACGTTGATGGCAGCGCCGAGCGCACCCAGATCGTGGTGCATACAAACACCGAGGATCTTCATGGGCTTCCCGTTCAATGAAAAGCCTTTATCTACATCAAAATTAAAATAGCGGATCCCGAAGGGGGTAACATATTCGTCAACGGTTTTTCCGTTTACCACTACCCTCGTTACCGCTTTATATAAATAAGGTCTTTCAACAGACCATAGCTCAGGCGAGTTGATGGCAGCGGAACAGGTATAGGTTGAAGTACCTGCGGGCCAGCCCCGCGCACCGTTCAATGTGGTGTAGCCTTTGCTTACCAGTTTTCCCGATGCATCATAAATATCGGTATACAGGCCCCCTCCTGCCACATCGGCTGTTGCGTTATTCAATGTTGTTTTTATCCGCACCATTGCGGTATGCGCATTGATATTTGGTGTGGTAACAAACGTTCCCCACTCATCGATAGCCACTTTATTGGTGATTACCAGCCGCACATTACGGTAAATGCCCGAACCGGTATACCAGCGCGAATTGGGCTGCGCTGAATTATCGACCTTTACGGCAATCACCTGTTGGGCTGTACCAGGTTTGCAATATTGAGTAATATCGTACCGAAATGAAATATAGCCATTGGCGCGTTTGCCAATATAATTCCCATTCACCCATACTTCGCTGTTGCGATACACGCCATCGAACTCTATATAAACGTTCTTATCATTTGCGTTGGCAGGCAATGTAAATGTTTTCCGGTACCAGCCAATGCCTGTTGGCAAAGCGGCCTGATTGGGCGTGCCGGGATGTTTATCGCTGAATTCGCCCTCTATGCTCCAGTCGTGTGGCAGGTTGAGCGACCGCCAGTTCCCATCATTATAACTTTCTTCTTTGGCAATTGCAGTATCGCCTAACCAGAATTTCCAGTTGTTGTTGAAATCGATGATGGTACGGGGACCTTGCTGTGCAGCTACAGTTCCACTCAACAATGCCAATAATATATAGAGTAACTTTTTCATTCTAACTTACTTTAATCGTGAAACGTGAAATATTCTACATCCGATCCTCATAACTTCTTATCAGCCTTCCCTAAACCCAGCAATGTATTTCGCTTTTTCATTCCTCATTTTTCATTTCCCTGTATTCAACTTCGACATTTAACATTCGAAATTCAATATTCGATATTTATTTGACGAAATCTACATTGCTGGCACCAAGATCCTTCGAAGTAGCCACCGCAATTCCACGTTGCTCTTTATTGTTTACGCCGCAGTAAAAATGATATACCACGCCGTTATGTTTTACTACAAATGATTTATGGGCGTACCGCTCATCATACGGGGTTGACGACTCAATGAGGTTATCGCCTTTCCAGTCGGTCCAGTTAACAAGATCGTATGAACAGGCAAACCGGTTGAATGCGCCTTTACGATCCTGCCAGAAGGCGCCGAAATAAAACATCACGTACAGATCGCCCATCTGTTGTATCACCGCATCGCCGGTAATACCAACAGGATGATGCATCACCGGTTCGGTTTGAAAACGCTTCCAGTTCACCATATCGTTCGAAACGGCCATGCCAATGCGTTCGAACCACCGGGTTTTCTTGTTATCGATAGCCGTGTCGCCATTGGCATTATAATACATCACAAAGGGATAACCGGTGAGCTTCTTTTTATCCCGGATCACCGAACTTTTGAATTGTTTTTTATTTTCCCACCAGCGCACATCGGCGTCTTTCGAAGTGAGCACCGGTTCAGGCAAACGCCGGAATTCGTGTGGCTTTGAAGGGTCTTTTTTAGTGTAAGCCATACCTATCGATAACAACCCGGCCTCATAACCACGGGCGTTGCCACCGAAGTACGACATCCAGTATTTTTTTTTGTAAGGCTGCCATGCGTAGCTGCCACCCCATTGCAGATCCTGTAAAGCAATATAACCGGCGCGCTGGTGTGCATCCCACGCGGTGGAATCATGTGTCAAAGACATCAATTTACCTTTTGTTGACCAGTGAAGCAGGTCGTTGCTTTCAGACAACCAGGTTTCATAACCGCGGCCATCGAAGATCACATAGGTCATGTACCAGGTGTTGCCTTTACGAAATACGGTGGGACAATCGAGTTTTTTACCGTTATCGGCCGGTACGATCACCAGGCCGTATTTATAGGGAGTTTTTATTTGTTCGTAAACACGCTGCATTACTGAATCGGGCACCGCTTTTGGCGTAGTTTGCGCCCGGGCGCCCATCATACAAAGCTGCAGTAAAATAATAACCGGGATCTTTTTCAAAATCATTGTTTTTATCAGTAAATACACAACAAATCGTGAATCGGCAATCGTGAAACGGCAAACGTGAAACGTGAAAGGGCTCGCGCTTTTTTAATCCTCCTCACTATTGGCAGCGTTTCGATCCTTCGACCTCGCTCATGATGCCCAGGTGCTTCACATACGCTAAAGATGTGGCGGGCAATAAAAAAGTGGCATTGCCGGTCAATTTTTGCAAAGATATAAGCGTAAATAATACATTTAAGCAATCGGCAGGGTTTTATACGTTTTATGCGGTTTATACAACCAACAGGGCTTTTACACCGTCTGACAGTTATTTACTAATTTTATTGCCCTAATAGCGCTCAATAAACAAGCCGTCATGAGAAATTGCTTCCCAAACCCTACAATTAAGTTAATATTTCTTACGCTGATCATATTAATAGCGGCTAAAAATACAAAAGCCCGGCAACTGGCATTTCCCCGGGAAAAGCAACTTGCTTTTCCCGGGGCCGAAGGGTATGGCAAATACGCAACCGGCGGCCGCGGCGGCAAAGTGGCGATTGTGACCAATTTGCAAAATGACGGAGCCGGCAGTTTACGCCAGGCGCTGGCCGCTTACCCCGGAAAACCGCTTACCGTTGTTTTCCAGGTTTCGGGTATCATAGAGCTCAGCTCACCGCTAATCCTGAAAAGATCGAACGTGACCATTGCCGGACAAACCGCGCCGGGCGATGGCATTTGCCTGAAGGGCCACTCATTCATCATCAATGGCGCCAACAAGGGCGGCAACCATGGAAATATTATTATCCGGTACATCAGGTCGCGGCCAGGCAGCAATTATAACAAGGGCGTATATGGACTGGACATCGAAAACTGCCACGATATCATCATTGACCATTGTTCATTCAGCTGGGCCAATGAAGAATGTGTAGCGGCTTATGATGTAAAGAACATAACCATTCAATGGTGTATTATCAGTGAAGGGTTGTACGAAGCCGGCCATCATAAAGGCCATCGGTCATACGGCGGCGTTTGGGGTGGACAATACGCATCTTTTCATCACAACCTGTTTGCGCATTTGAACAACCGGGTAGTGCGGTTCAACGGCGCCAGGGCGCACGATACGGTTGCCATTGTAGATTACCGAAATAACGTCAATTACAACTGGGGCAGCACCAATGCCTGTTATGGCGGCGATATTAAAATTCCAGGCGGTGTTTCGCATGTAAACATCGTGAACAACTATTACCAGCCCGGTCCGGCTACTGCCGATACGCTTAAATTTCTTCAGGCCTGGTTTGCAAAGAACCCCGACAACCGGGTTGGACAATGGTTCGTTGCCGGCAACTACATGGCGGGTAACAGGGATCTGACAAAAGACAACTGGCTGGGCGTAGATCTTTCCAGACTACCGGAAGCAAGCCGCAGCCAGGCGAAGTCCGATACAGTATTTGCGGTGATGCGGATCCGTAACAACCAGATAGCCAAAGAAGCTTACAAATCAGTACTTGCCGATGCCGGCGCTACGCTGCCCAAACGCGATGCCACCGATGCGCGGATCATATACGAGGTACAACATAAAATTGCCAGCGGAAAAGGCGTTTATGGCAAGGCGGGCATTATTGACAGTCCGGCCGCTGTAGATGGCTGGGCCGAATACAAACAAGGCACCGTACCCGCCGATACCGATGAGGACGGCATGCCTGATGAGTATGAAAAGAATAACAGGTTAAGTCCTACCATTGCCGGGGACAGGAATGGGGTTACGGCTAGTGGGTATACTAACTTAGAGATTTATTTGAATAGTTTGATTGTTACTAACAAGTAGCATATCGTGAGTTATTCAGTTATTCAGTTGTTCAATTATTCAGTTACTAACATACTTTAAATGAGAAACGCTCAACGGGAATTTATTTTCCATTGAGCGTTTTCCATTTTCACATTATCACATTATCACATTAGCACATTAACTACTGTACACTCAACCCACCAATCGCTACCTCTTCCGCATCAACAGCGGTTGCGTACGGTATACTTACCGACATTGAACATGGAAACGGTGGTGATAGTGAAAAAACTCCATTTTCCTTCGCGGGTATTGGCAAATTCCATGGATTCCGTTTTCATTACCGTTCCGCTACGCCGGGATCGATATTTATATATGACAATTGCACACTTATTGGGCAAAACGACACGGTTATTCGAAAAACTGCGCACTTATCAAATTTATCTGTCAAATCAACAACAAATGTTCATTTTTAGTAAAATTGTATCCGAGAATACATATCCCCGTTAAATTGAGGGAATAGCCATAACCATAAACAGTCAATTAAACTTTGCCGTATGAAATTTTGCTGCAACCCCGGGTTATCAATTGTAAAAACAATTATGAAATTAAAATTCATTTTCCTGCTATTTATGATCCCATTTTGGGGATGCAGTAACAACCAGGATGCCAATGCCGACCGCCTCCAATCATTTCTGAATGTAGTTTCTGAAAGCAATGTACCTGCAGAAAAAATAATTTCTGATTACATATGTATTTTGCCACCGCAGACAGCAGACTCTACCAGGCAACAAATATACACGCTGATAGCTGACAGGATAAACGAAATGCGGAAGCAGATTCAAACTGAGAAAAACAAAGACTTTATTATTACAAAATACAAAGACCTGCCATCATCTGAACAAACGCTCATTCTTACTGAAGACATAACAGATGATGTTTATAATGTAAAATTTAATAATAAATATTTCATCAGCGTGCTCTTTAAAGAAAACAGGATCGCCTCTTTTCATACGCTTAATAAAGGGGGAAAGCGTGTTTTTTTACTTTTTTGTCCGTAAGTTTAAAATTCAACACCCATCTGCATTGCCTTACAGCAATACAGATGGGTGTTTGTTATGATAACGATCATTGCACATCCAACCCGCCAACCGCCACCCCTTCCGCATCAACAGCGGTTATACGTACGGTATACTTACCGGCATTGATCATGGAACCGGTGGTGGTAGTGAAATAATTCCATTTCCCTTCGCGGGTATTGGTAAATTCCATGGCTTCCGTTTTCATTACCGTGCCATCGGCGGCAATCAATTGCCAGCTTCCTTTACGGGTATCTGTGCCCGAATAGGAATACCGGAAAGTAATT
>CBIHPC010000262.1:0-8843 GCA_966211305.1 uncultured Niastella sp. | reverse complement strand
ATAATTTTTTAAATTCCTGATAAACGAAAAGGGTGTATTCCGAAATACGGAATATGCCCTTTTTGCATTATTGAGAACAGCCAGGTATGGTCGGGCATTCCAACGCGCGCCGGCAACAACAAACCATAAACAAAAAAACACGCCTCCCGATGCTATCGGGAGGCGTGTTTCTTGCGTGTATCTCAGCACTGAGAACCCAGAAACTCATCACTGAGAACTCAGAAGTAATTTTGCCTGCAGTTTCATAGATCCCCTATGGTCTGCAGGCAAAATATGAATACACCAATTAATATTTCCAAGAGTAATTATTAAACCAATCCGGCATTACTCATGAGTATACTTCATTGATTACCTCATTGCAGTTTCGTTGCTGAGGCCTTGTGCATATAAAGAACCAGGTAATACGTTCCAGATCAAAGACACCATGCGGCGACGTTTGTCATCAGCCTTGTAGTCTTTTACTCTGTCCGGGTAAGGTAACTCTTCACCTTTACCCATCCACTTAATGTCGTAGTTGATGAGTTTGGGGTTAGGAATAAGACCTTCGTTTATTTTGATAAGGTCAACCAGAAGGTTGGCAATAGATTTTGCTCTAAGTTCAGATAATTTAACGTTTAACTCCTGGCGGGTAGGGTTGTTAGTTTTCATCTTGGCGAGCAGCGGAGAGTACAAAGGAGATTCCTTTGCGATCGGCGTTTCGTCAGAGAAACCATAACATACAATTACCGCCACGAACCTTTGTCTTGGGTGGTCACCAAAGAACTTGATGATCCGTTGTACAATTGGTTCGATTGATTTTTTGGCCTCATCCTGTTTTTCAGGAGGAATACCAAAGCCCCCGGCAGGGAAGAAGGTTGCTGTTTCGAACGAAGAGAAAGTTGAGATGTCATAAAGGTCATTCAACGATTTCAGATCGGTCAGCGCACTTTGGATAATTACGTTTGTGCGTTCAGCAAATTGAAGTATCTCTTCTTTGGTACCGGTTTTTTCCAGTTGAACCGCAACGGCGAGCTGGGTATCGATCTTTCTCTCGGCGTCTTTCAGGTTCCGGATGATCTCCTTACCAATGTCTGGATCTACTTCATAATTCTTAACTTTTTCAACAGTCAACGCGATGGCGCGCTGAGCTTCTTTTTTGACTAACTCAAGGGTTTCTTGTGTGGTTTTCGTCAGGTTTTGGACTTGCTTGCTCGGGCCGCATGATACAGCCATGCCCAGCGTAAGTCCAGCTACAACCATGATTAATAGGCTACGAAGCATAAGAGTAAAGGTTTTTAATAAGCAGGACCAAACGTGACCTGCTCCTTTGGTTTACTAATTGGCTTTTTCGGATTGGTTCTTGAATGGATACTGGAAGTATCTATCTGACCTTTAACGGCAGACACGCGAATATATTCTCTTTCTTTAACATTTTCTTTCTTTTTTTGTGGCGCTGCCGGCTCAGAATATGTGTAAGAACTGTACGAATTGTAAGAATTACTATTCTCCTTTTTTTGCGCAGTTGTTTTTACTGTTTCAGTAACTGGTGTAAGATCAGGAGTTTGCGCAGCCATTGTAGCTCTGTTCTTCGCAGCCTTCGTAATTTCCGGGTCCGATTCGGTCACCGGCGTCCAGCTAACGGACGTAATATTCGCAGATGATGGTAGTTTTACTTTTAGTAGTTTTTCGATCGACTCGTTTATCTCATTGATGTTGTCATCTTTGATGAACGCGTACGACTTTATTCCCATTTCATTGAACCATTTACTCCAGATGGTGGTAAGCAGGTTGTACTCACCGGTCCAGTCGTCTTTCGGGTTCAACTCAAGAACGATCACTTTTAAGTTGGGGAAACGTTTGTTCACCGGCAGCAGACCATAATCGCCTTCTTTAAAACGGCTGTTCCAGTCGGGCGCTTTTTTCAGGTTGTTGATGATCTGCGCGCAGGAAGTGTAACGGTTGTTGCGCGAAGTGCGGCCGTTCAGGCTTTCAAAATCCATATAACCGTCGGTGATGATGAACAGCGTGTTTTGAGCGTCCTTCTCCAGGTCATCCTGCAGGTCTTCATTAAAGTACTTCCAGATGTCAGCGCCGGCATAAGAGGTACTGTTGTTGCTGATCACTGCTTTTTTATAGATCTGCGGCAGGAAAGCGTTGAAGTTCTTTTCCGTTTCTTCCAGCAGCTTTGCCTTTTCTTCGGGCTGTGCGGCTGCCAGTTGAAGCCGCAGGTTGCCGGCCATATCGTACACTTCGCTGGAAGTAGTCCGTTGCGGAGCTACCATCAACTTCAACTTGTCTTTAACGGTAAAATATAACCTGGTTGGATCTTTTGCATTCAGTTTTGATTTGAATGCCGCGTAGATCGATTGAACGACCTGTATGTCTTTCGGAACCTGTTGCTGGTTGTTGAACAGGATGCGGTCGCTCAGATCAAGCAAAACGATGTAGTTGTCTTTAGGCGGTGCGGATCCATCTTTTTTTGCATCCTTCACTGCTTCTTCGATTTCATTGCAGCCCGCCAGAACCCAGGCGCAAATGATTGTGATTATGAGGTAACGTGCCATAACTCAAGGATAAAGAAACCTATTATAAAATTATTTGAAATAAGACTCCTGGAATTCTTTCAGCTCTTTAATATAGGCGTCTGTCCTTTCGTTGATAAGCTTGATCTGTTCTTCGCCTTTCTCGCGCCCATATAAAGTAGCCAGGTAACCGTTCCAGCCGTCTCTGAAATAGTTGATATTCTTTTCAATTGCATCAACGGGCAGAACAAGTCTTTCTTTTTCCTTGCTAAGGTCTTCCGCTCTCTGGGTTATTTGTTGTAACTCGGTTTCGTGTAACATCCGTTTTTCTTCCAGTTGCAGGATCTCATCCTGTAAACGATGAATACGTTTGTAACGTAGTTTCAACTGGTTGCGTTTGCCCCATTCCATCTGCATCAGATAATATACAGAGCTCCAAATGGCAAATACACCAAAACCAAGGAACAATACCAGGTAAAATCGCGAATCTGCGAACACCGGTACTATCAGCGTTTTGAACTCATCCCGGTTCAGCTTGATCAAAATCTCATTCACTGCGGTGTGAACCTGAAGAGCCAGCAATACGTCGCCGATTAAAACCAGGCTTAGCAATCCCCATACAACTTTCTTGTATTTCATGCCTCTTTCCGAGAACAGGTGAATAGATGTTCCCAGGGCAAAGAAAATAGTGGGGAATACGATCAGGGGGGGGTAGTTAATGATAAGATAGACCAGTCTTCGAAGGCTGGGTAACAATTGTATGTTTAGCCTTCCTTCCTGGAAAAGGGAAATTGGATCTACACCATTCAACGCAAAATCTGCTACACTCATGTAAAAGTATAACAAGTAAAATGAAAGTGCAACTAAAAGAAACAATAAAAATAAAAAAGTACCCCAGCTAAAGCTGTTATATTGTAATTGTTGGTTATGTGTGCGGGGGGAATTTATTTCATCTAGTTGATTCTTAAGTAAATTTATCTCCGATTGTTTGGCCGGTACCAGTCCCTTGGTGATGTCGCGGCTGTTGTGGATTTCGTCGGCCTTGCTCCTGACCTCGTAGTATTTTTCCAGTAAACCGTCTATTTGCTTCTGGATGCGGAGTTTTATTTCTTCGGTTTTGGGCAGTAGTTTCATGGCGTCCTGCTCAGAAAGGATGGAACCGCTTCGCACTTTGTTCAGCAGTCCTTTATAAGCTTCGATACCGCCTTTGTAAGTACCGGCCTGTTCAACGCCGTACTCGCGCATGTCTTTAACGACAATGTTCGACAGATCAGGCATATGATACCTGTTGCTATCGGTTAGTTTTGATTTTCCGGAAATGATCACTGATTAACGGTTGCGTTTTAAGGGTAAATGTGTTCAAATTTAATTTATTGCCCTATACAAAAACCGCTATGCGCACGCCCTGTGGATAAAAGCAGGTCATCATGTTAAATTAGATTTATAATATTATGTTCTTCAGAACTTTGCGGTTGAGGCCCTTATTTTGTTAATTCTACTGCAGCTAAGTACCTTCGCAACCTCAAAAACACATGACATTATGGAATTCGGCTATTTTCACTACCCGTTGCCGGCCAACGAACCTGTTTTATCATACGCTCCCGGCTCGCCCGAAAAAAAGCGGCTCAAGGAAGTACTTGACCTTTTAAAAAAGGAACAGGTTGATGTGCCTATGTATATTGGCGGACTGGAAGTGCGCACCAACAAAAAGGAAACGATGCACCCGCCTCATGAAATAAAACATGTGCTGGGGCATTATCATACCGGAGAGGAAAAACATGTAAAGCAGGCGATCGAAGCGGCGCTGGCCGCCCGTGAAAGCTGGGCTGCCATGAGTTGGGAAAACCGCGCGCATATCTTCCTTAAAGCGGCTGACCTTATTGCCACGAAATACCGCCCATACATGAACGGCACCACCATGCTGGGCCAAAGCAAGAATGCCTACCAGGCCGAGATCGACAGCGCCTGCGAGCTTATCGATTTCCTGCGCTTCAATGTGCATTTCCTGAGCGAGATCTATCGCCAGCAGCCCGTAAGCGCTGCAGGTGTGCATAACCGCATGGAATATCGCCCGCTCGAAGGTTTCGTACTGGCGGTAACGCCTTTCAACTTCACCGCTATTGGCGGTAACCTGCCTACCTCTGCAGCCATGTGCGGTAATGTAGTGGTTTGGAAACCTGCGCATACGCAGGTATACTCGGCACAAATGTTCATGCGCATTTTAAAAGAAGCAGGTTTACCCGATGGCGTTATAAACCTCATTTACGTTGATGGCCCTACGTTAGGTAATGTGTGTTTCAGCCACCCCGATTTCGCGGGCGTACATTTTACCGGTTCAACCGGTGTGTTCAATAAAATGTGGGAAACCATTGGCAGGAACACGAACATATACAAATCATATCCGCGGATAGTAGGCGAAACAGGCGGTAAGGATTTCGTACTGGCGCATAAGAGCGCAGATCCCGATCTGCTGGTAACCGCTTTACTGCGCGGCGCTTTTGAATTTCAGGGTCAGAAATGTTCTGCAGCATCACGCGCTTATATTCCATCGAATATGGCTGAAGAAGTGAAGAAAAAACTCATCGCCGGTATTGAAAGCTTTTCAATGGGCACGGTTGAGAACTTCACCAACTTCATCAATGCCGTTATCGACGAAAAAAGTTTTGATAAAATTGAATCATATATCGTGAATGCGAAGAACGATCCCAAGGCGGTGCTTTGGGCGGGTGGTAAATGCGACAAAACAGAAGGGTATTTTATTCAGCCAACGGTTATAGAAGCAAAAGATCCGTTGTATGTTACCATGTGCGAAGAGATCTTTGGACCCGTGTTGACGGTATACGTGTATAATGCCGATAAGTTTGAAGACACCCTCGAACTGGTGAATAAAACATCGCCTTATGCACTCACAGGTTCTATCATTGCACAGGATAGAAACGCCATCAGCCTCGCAACGGTAAAACTGCGGCATGCGGCCGGTAATTTCTATATCAATGATAAACCTACCGGTGCTGTAGTAGGGCAGCAACCTTTTGGCGGCGCCCGCGCCAGTGGCACCAATGATAAAGCAGGTTCTATCCTTAACCTGTACCGCTGGCTCAGTGCAAGAACGGTTAAAGAAACCTTCAATGCACCGGTAGACTACCGGTATCCGTTTATGGCGGAGGAATAGTTCATAGTTCTTAGTTCAAAGTTTATATCTAAATGCGTATATAAATTAAAAGCCCTCCCGATGCATCGGGAGGGCTTTTAATTGGAGATTGAAAAATAACCTAATTATTTTCCGCCCAGGTGAATCTGGAAACCGATGTTCACACCAAATTGTTTCCATCTGTCATCACCATAATAATCACCACCGTATGACTTATAACCTAAAGTTAATTCAAGTGCAGTGTTAGGAGTAAGGAATACAGCAGGACCTGCCTGGATTGCCCAGAAGTTCAGACTTTCTTTGTCATTAGCACCCCGGCTACCAAATCCATAGCTGGCATCAGCAAAAATGTTTACTTTCTGCGCTGCATCCAGAAAATAATAACGTACGAAAGGAGCTGCAGTGAATGCAGTTGATGCATCATCATCTGTTTTGTCTTTATCGCTGATGTAGCTCAGGCGTAAACCACCGGCCAGTTTGTCGATAAAGAAGTACCCTGCATTAGGACTGATTTCAAAATGTGTGTTCTTACTGTCATCAACATCGCCGTACTTGCTCGATGTAAAGTTAACCTGCCCACCAACCAGCCATTGGCCTTTGTTGATCTGGGCAAAAATTGCGTTGGAACTAACAAGTAAGAAAGCAGCAAATAAAACCTTTTTCATTGTTTTAGTTTTTACCAGGTGTTATAGTGATTTTTAACGGGCTCAAAAGTAATGTCAAAAATTTAAAATAAAAGTAATATGCAATACTTTATTATTGTGCAGATAATTATAATTTTTTTGTTGATCATTCTCAATAATACCTCAATCTAAGCGTTATGCGTACATAATAAACTATAGTTGTTAAAACAGCAACTTTATGACCACACGCATATACGTGTATATGCATGATGCATTGTTATCTTATACTTTGCTCTATTTTACTATGATGGTTTGTGGGTAAAATGCATTGTAGTTACATTCCTTCTTCTATCTGCTTCGTCACTTCAATCAGCAAAATGCGCAATTCATAACGCTTGCCATCTTCTATGACCTGATTCAGGATTTACTTTGTTGAAAACTCAGTTAATCATGAAGAAAGTTTTAAGAACATTCACAGTTCTTGCTGTGCTCTCAATTTCCTTTGTACTATTTTCAGCTGCCATTCCCGCCGGCAACACGTCAGAAGCGCCAACAAAAATGCAACAGGCAACACAGGCATATAATGCTGCTGCTGCTGATGGTAAGGTATCGTACAAAGAATTGAAAGGTATTGCAGAAGATCTTAAAGGAAGCAAATTAAGCTTTAAAGAAAAGGTTGCATTAAAAGTGTTCGGTAAAAAGATCGCATCCAGAACTATTGCCAACCCCGCTGCTGCTGGTGAGAAGTCGCAAGTTGTTGCCGCCATTCTTTGTTTCTTTTTAGGCGGTATTGGTATTCATCGTTTTTATTTAGGATATACATGGCAGGGCATTGTTCAGATCTTCACTTTAGGCGGTTGCGGTATTTGGGCATTGATCGATTTTGTTCGTATTCTGTTGGGCGATCTGAAGCCTAAGGATGCCGATTACGACGTTACTTTCTAAACTTTTAAATGATCAGGAGGTTTCGATGCTGGCATCGGAACCTTTTAAATATATGGAAGATGAACTTCAGATATTACTATACAATAGGTAAACTTGTATTGATTATTGTTACACCTATATTATTATTGGTATTCCCCGCCGGTTTTTTCGATGGCGGCGAATCGGTTTGTTTATCAAAATTATTACTTGGCCGCGATTGCCCTGCCTGTGGCTTAACCCGTGGCTGCATGCACCTCATCCATTTCGACTGGGAAGAGGCATATGCTTATAATATGATGTCGTTTTTAGCGCTGCCCATGGTTGCCATAGTTTGGGTACAGTGGGGCATAAAGGAATTGAAAATACTTAAAGCATATCAAAAAAGGAGGGCGGGAATGGCCGGGTGCTAGGACGCAAGGGGAAAAACCCCTAATTTGCGTTTTTTATCAAACTATTTTCCTTGAAGACGATTTTAAATGAACAGCAACTGGCCATTATAATCCGGCGGCTTAGTCACCAGGTTCTGGAGAATAATATTGATCTCGAAAACACGGTTTTTATCGGCATTCAGCCGCGGGGCATTTTTGTAAGCGATCAAATGATACAGGTGATCCGCCAGCTGGTTTCGCCCGGAAAGGTGCAATACGGCAAATTGGATATAACTTTTTACCGCGACGATGTTCGCAACCAGATCCACGTGCCCAATCATACCGATATTCCCTTTAGCGTAGAAAATAAAAATGTGGTTTTGATCGATGATGTACTGTACACCGGCCGCACTATTCGTGCTGCGCTGGATGCCCTGCTCGATTTCGGGCGCCCGGCCAAGGTGGAGCTTTGCGTATTGATCGATCGCCGTTTCAGCCGGCAATTGCCCATTCAGCCCGATTATACCGGCCGGTCCATCGATTCCATCGTGTCGCAAAAAGTAAAGGTATTCTGGAAGGAACGCGATGGGAAAGAAGAAGTTGTACTTTTATAAGTTTCTGATTTGAACCGCGCCCACACGGTAGAAAAAGTAACAGGCAACTAATTCATTTTTCCCTTAATTTCGCTGCTTGAAATGCAACTTTCAGTAAAACATCTGCTCGGCATACGGGATCTCACCCGTCAGGACATTCAGATTATTTTAGATACTGCAACTCAATTCAAGGAAGTTTTACAACGTCCTATCAAGAAAGTTCCTTCCTTACGGGATGTGACCATCGTGAATTTATTTTTCGAAAATTCTACCCGTACCAGGATCTCTTTTGAACTGGCTGAAAAACGGCTGAGTGCAGACACCATCAATTTTACGGCCAGCGCTTCTTCCGTTTCAAAGGGAGAGACCCTGTTGGATACCGTGAATAATATTCTGTCGATGAAAGTGGATATGGTAGTTATGCGGCATAGCGCCAGCGGCGCCCCGCATTTTCTGGCCAAACACATTCCCGCTGCTATCGTAAACGCGGGTGACGGCATCAATGAACACCCCACACAGGGTTTGCTCGATGCCTTCTCCATGCGTGAAAAGCTGGGCCGCCTCGAAGGCCTCAAAGTAGCGATCATTGGCGATATTATGCACTCCCGGGTGGCTATGAGTAATATTTACCTGCTTAAGAAAATGGGCGCTGAAGTAACCGTGGCCGGTCCGCCAACGCTTAT
>CBIHPC010000261.1:0-8848 GCA_966211305.1 uncultured Niastella sp. | reverse complement strand
TATTGCCAAAGGACAAGGCAGCAACGGTATCTCTGCATGATATTGCACCTGGACAAACAACCGCCCTGTTAACCCTGGCCGATGGCAGCAAGCTGGTGCTTGATAGTACTGCCATTGGTCAGCTGGCACAGCAGGGCGGAACCGTTGTTTTAAACGGAAAAGGCATCCTGAAATACCAGCAAAAAGATCAGTCGGATGAATTAATGTATAATACATTGACCACTGCCAATGGCGAAACCTATGCCATGGTGCTGGCCGATGGCAGCAACGTATGGCTAAATGCCGGCGCCACCATAAGATACCCGGTAACTTTTGCCGGCAATGAAAGAAAAGTGGAAGTTACCGGTGAAGTATATTTTGAAGTGGCTCCCGATAAAAATAAACCCTTTATCGTTCACGTATCGGGCCGCAAAGAAAATGAAATGGATGTTCAGGTTTTGGGAACACATTTCAATATCAATGCATACAATGATGAAGCAATTATAAAAACTACATTAGTTGAAGGCTCGGTTAAGATAAAGCACGCCAATGTAGAAACCATGCTTACACCTGGCCAGCAGGCACAGGTAAGCAGTGGCGTTACCAATGTGATACCCGATGCCAATATAGAAGCCGTAACCGCCTGGAAGAACGGCCGCTTTTACTTCTCAAAAAGTGATATAACCGTTGTTATGCGCCAGTTGGCAAAATGGTACAACGTGGAAGTTGTATACGAAGGCGCCAAACCCACAAAGCTGTTTATTGGTGAAATGGAAAGAGGATTAATGTTGTCGCAGGTACTGCGTGGCCTTGAATATACAACAGGTGTTCGTTTCCGTGTTGATGTGGCGGCAAGGAAACTGATCGTAGAAGCGCCGAAAGATGCTAAAAGCCGGAAGAAAGATTCAAATTAACTATACCATACCTGATTTTATTTTCTCATTTGACCATTTCTCAAGCACTAATCACTAAATCCAAAACTGACCTAAATACCATATTAAATCTAAAACCATATGAACCATTCAAACATCCAAACCGCTTCGGTTTACCGCACCATCTGTAATACGCAGATTCCGTAATCTCCTCTCTTAGGCCATAAAAAACCGGTACGTTTCGTGGACGCACCGGTGTAAAAAGGCCAATAATAACACTGTTAGGTATTTTTATTATTCAACCTTTCAATTACTAAGGTATGCATTTTCGCAATTACCTGCAGGCAGTAATTTTTTATACTGCCGGCATAACCATTAACTGCTCAAAACCCCTCGTAGGAAAACAAACCTTACGAATTATGAAACTAACGGCAATCATTTTAACCATATCCTTACTTCATGTGCAGGCGGAAGGTATTTCCCAGACCGTTACTTTTTCAGGTAAGAATATTTTGCTCGAAAAAGTATTCACGGCCATAAAAAAACAAACCGGGTATGTATTCCTGTACACCGATGATGTTATCAAAGACGCAAGAAAGGTAAGTCTCGATGTAAAGGACGCCGCACTGGAAGACGTATTGAAACTTGCTTTAAAGGGACAGCCGCTCGGCTATCTTATAGAAAATAAAACGGTAATTATCTCAAAAACCGGAGAGGCAGTAGTAGAACCGCAAAACCGGAAGAAGATAACAGCGCCGCCGATAGAAGTGAATGGCCGGGTGTTGAACCATAAAGGCGAGCCGCTTGTTGGAGCCAATGTAAAAGTAAAAGGAACCGCTATTGGCGGTGTTACCAATGATGGCGGCTTTTTTATATTACGGGGCGTAGAAGAAAATGCCACTATCGAGATCTCGTACCTCGGCTTTGAAACAAAAACTATAAAGCTCGATGGCAAAACCAGCGTTTCCATACAACTTGAGCTGGCGGTAAGTGAAATGGCCAGTGTATCCGTATCGGTATTTACCGGTTATCAACAGATCCCGAAAGAAAGGGCCACCGGTTCCTTTGTTACAATCGACAATAAATTATTGAACCGCAGTGTTTCTATGGATGTGTTGTCCCGTATGGAAGGCGTGGCCAGTGGCGTTGCATTTTACAGAAGCAGCAAAGCCGATCAGCCTACCCTGAACATCCGCGGTAGAAGTACCATATTTGCGAATGCCACTCCGCTTATCATCCTCGATAATTTCCCTTACGATGGCGACGTCAATAATCTTAATCCCAATACAATTGAGTCAATAACCGTATTAAGGGATGCCGCTGCCGCTTCTATTTACGGTGTACGGGCAGCCAATGGAGTAATTGTAATTACAACAAAGAAAGGCCACCTGAACCAGCCGCCGCAAACCCAGTTCAATACAAATATCACCTTTGGGCAGAAGCCCGATCTGGGTTATTTACCACTGGCATCGCCTGCTGATTATATAGAAGTGGAAAAACAGTTCTTTTCGAAAAAATGGTATGCAGGTCAGGAAGCTACAACACTTAAAACACCTGTGACCCCTGCGGTAGAACTGATGATTGCGGCAAGAGATAAAGTGATGGATTCGGCAACTGCTTATCAACAAATAGAGTCGCTGAAACAGCACAACCTGAAAGATCAGTGGTCGAAGTATTTTTTAAGGAACAGTGTTTTGGCTCAGAATGCGCTCACCGTATCGGGTGGAGGAAATAGCAGCAGGTATTTTGTGTCGATAAGTTATGATAAAGACCAGAGCGGATATGTTGGCAATAGTTTTGACCGCTTTTCAATAAACGCATCCAATCAGTACTCGCCATTTAAGAATTTTGATGTGAATGCCAGTTTGTTGTATACCCATACGAAGTTTGTAAATAATAATCCGGGTATAAATGATCTGGTACATTCTACAATAAAGCGTATTTATCCCTATGCACAGCTGGCCGATGAATATGGTTATGCTACGCCCGTTACCAGAGGTATCCGCGATAATTACAAAGCATTAAAGGAAGGCCAGGGCTTTCTCGACTGGCAGTACCGGCCGCTCGACGAACTGAATATGGCAAATAATGCTGCCCGGCAAAATTATAACCGCGCCAGCCTCGAGATCAGGAAAACATTTTCGCCCAGCTTTAATGTTGAGTTGAAGTATCAGTATGAAAAACAATACCGTAAAACAGACAACCTGTATGATCAGGAAACATATTTCGTTCGAAATATGGTAAACATATTTTACAACCCCACGGGTACCATTAAGTATCCGGTACCTATCGGCGACATCCTCGATCAAACGATCTCCGAACTGGATGGCCATACAGGAAGGGCGCAGCTCAACTTTAACCACGTATGGCAGAAACACCGCGTTAACGTGATCGGCGGTTTTGAAGTAAAACAGCTGGAAACAAAAAGTACGCAAAGCAGGTTATACGGGTATGATGATGAAACAGCGGTGAGCCAGTCGATGGATTTCGTGACCAGGTTTCCCACCAATCCCAATAATGCACTTAATCCAATTGAATATCCACGCAACGTGACCGGTTTGCTCGACAGGTTCCTGTCGTATTATGCCAATGGTTCTTATACCTATAAAGACAGGTATGTTTTCTCTGCCAGTGGCCGGTTAGATAATACCAATTATTTTGGGATAAAAGCAAATCAACGGCTTCTGCCATTATGGTCAGCCGGTTTCAAATGGAATATTTCACGTGAAGAATTCTTCCGTAGCAACCTGTTCGATCAGCTTGCGTTACGCGCTACATACGGTTATAATGGCAATATCAATAAGAATCTTACAGCTTATACTACCATCAGGTTCAATACCGACAATATTACGAAGGCGACCACCGCAGCCGTTGTCAACCCGCCCAATCCCGACCTGAGATGGGAAAAGGTAAGTATGATGAACCTCGGCGTTGTGTTTGCTTTAAAGAACAATGTTTTATCGGGTACTATCGAGTATTTTTTCAAAAAGGGTACCGATCTTATCGGCGACGCTTCTATGGACCCCACCACGGGAATCAACAGCTTCACAGGTAACCTGTCGAACATGAAAGGAAAGGGTTTCGATGTACAACTGACGGGAAAGATCTTTAGAAACAGGTTGATAGGCTGGAACTCAACATTACTGCTCAGTTATGCTGCAGACAAGGTTACGAGTTACCATAGGAAATTTATTCCTGCGCAGTTAGTGGCGCAGGGCGCCGGAAATACTGATAACCTGGCGCCGTTCAATAACCGTCCCGTATTTAGTATTTACAGCTATGCATGGGGTGGTTTAGACCCCACCACCGGCGATCCTTTAGGATATGTGGGCGGTCAGAAAACAAATAATTACTCCGATATAGTGATCAGAACTACCACTGATGAATTGATTTACAACGGTCCTGTAAACCCCACAATAATCGGAGCTTTCAGAAATGATTTTTTATGGAAGAACCTGAGCGTTTCTGTTAATATCACCTGTAAAATGGGGCATTATTTCAGAAGGCCTTCTGTAAATTATGGCGGCATGTTAAATGCATGGGGTTCAAATGCCGATTTGGGTAAAAGATGGCAAAAGCCGGGTGATGAAGCGTATACTGATGTGCCTTCAATGCCTGCAACCACTGCGGCGCCTACATTGTCAAGCACAAGGGACGGAAGCTTTTATGCGAATTCAAGCATTTTGGTACAGAAAGCGGATCATATCCGTTTACAGGATGTTGTTGTCAGTTATGAATTCGATAAGAAACAATGGGCAAGGCTGCCAATTAAAAGGATCCATGTTTACTGTAATATAAATAACATTGGTATTTTATGGCGGGCGAATAAGTATGACATCGATCCCGATGCGTTGCCAAACACATATGCCAACTTTTTGCCCACACCCCGGAGTTTGACCCTGGGCGCCAAATTTGATTTTTAATACCTGACAACTGGCTAAGCCATGTAATGGTTCAATCAAAAAAATACACACATGCTTAAATATAAAATCTTATTGTTTGTTTTGGCAGGGATCTTTTGTGTTTCCTGCAGGAAAAACTGGATAGAAGATAAATCAAACAAAGCACTTGATGTGCCCACCACTGTGAAAGACTTCCAGGCAATGTTGGATAATTCGCAGGTTATGAATGACCAGTATCCGTTATTGGGTGAAACCAGTAGCGATAACTATTACCTTACCAATACGATGTGGCAGGCGTGGGGCGCCGATCCGAGGAATGTACACATATGGGATAAAACTATTTACAGCGATGCAAGTTCCGATAATAACTGGAATTACCCCTACCGGCAGGTTTTCTATTCGAATATTGTTTTAGACGATATAGATAAGGTAGCATCTGAAGAAATTGGTTCACAGGCCTGGAATAACGTGAAGGGAAGTGCGCATTTTTTCAGGAGCAATGGTTTTTTCAATATAGCGCAATTATATGCAAAACCCTACAGCCTTACGTTTTCCGATGAATTGGGTATACCCCTTCGGCTGAGTTCCGATCCCAATGAATTGTCGGCAAGGGCCGGTTTACAGGAAACATATGAGCAAATATTAAGCGATCTGCATACGGCTGCCGGTTATCTGCCGGTTATTCCGCAGTATAAACAAAGACCTTCCAAACCGGCTGCATACGCTATGTTGGCGAGGGTTTACCTGGTAATGCAGGATTATTCCCATGCCTTGCTATATGCCGATTCGTGTTTGAAATTGTACGATTCGTTACTTGATTATAATACATTGAACGCGGCCGCGAACTACCCCGTGCCCGGTCTCAACAAAGAAGTGCTTTTCCAGGCGAGCCTTCCAAATGACCTTTTTTCATTAAAGGTGATCGTTGATTCAAATTTGTACAAGAGCTATAATGTGGAT
Source organism: uncultured Niastella sp. (assembly GCA_966211305.1). Taxonomy (GTDB): domain Bacteria; phylum Bacteroidota; class Bacteroidia; order Chitinophagales; family Chitinophagaceae; genus Niastella. Next base: position 3,135 of record CBIHPC010000261.1, on the reverse strand, counting down.
GACCTAAGGCGGAAAATGTTTTTTAAACCCAATACGAACGGCGGTATGTTGTTTGTGGGCACCTATAACGGCGGTACAGCCAGTGCGTTGAACTTTTTCGGTGGACTTGCTACGGATGAAGTATGGCTTACAAGGGCAGAATGTTATGCCCGCGCGGGAAATATAACTGCCGCCATGAACGATCTCAATGCCGTAATGATAAAACGGTTCATAACCGGCACATTTGTTCCTTTTACGGCTGCCAATACAAGCGAAGCGCTTACGCTCATCTTGCAGGAAAGAAGAAAAGAAACACCGTTTCGCGGTTTAAGATGGCTCGACCTGCGCCGGCTCAACAGTGAAGGCGCCAATATTGTTTTGACCAGGAATATTAACAATGAAACATACACCCTGCAACCCAACAGCCCAAGGTATGTGTTACCGATTCCACCCGATATTATCAGGTTCACAGGCATGCCTCAAAACGAACGATGATCAGTGATACATCCTGCATGTATAAGACTATAATGAACGTTAGATAGATCAGAGCATATCCGTACCCATTTTTTCTTATTTGAATCATGTACTGATAAATATTTAGATATGAAAAACCTTCTTTCTATATGCCTGCTTGTTATGCTGATAAACACAGGCAGGTCGCAATCCGTAAATATCAGTACCTCCGGCAATCCGCTGATCAATCAGTTATGCCCTGAATTTTCATTCGATACCCTTTTTAATTATAAAAAGGAAAAGTTATTGCTGTCGGAGTTCAGGGGAAAGTTTGTTATTGTCGATTTCTGGGCCACGTTTTGCCTGCCCTGTATCAAAGATTTTCCTAAACTGGAGAATTTTCAAAAACGCTTTGGTGATACGCTGCAGGTGCTGCTGGTTGCAACTGACGGGTATGTAAAAACAAAACAGTTTTATGATACCAGGAAGAAAGCCGGTAAGCCGATGACACTGCCATGCGCATTGAACCGCAGCATGGCCAGATACTTCCAGGTGAAACAGGTTTCCACCTATGTATGGATCGATGATCAGGGTTACATAAGGGCAATAACCGATTATAGCCAGCTTACCGAAAAAAATATTTCCGATTTCATTGGCCGTAAAAAAATGACGGTGCGTGATACGGAGAAAATGGCGCCTGTTGACTATAAAAGGCCGCTTTTAATTACTGCAAAGGAAATAGATAGTAATAGCGTGATCTATGGGTCAACTTTAACCAAACACTTAAAGGGGGTGAGGGGCTCCAGGAAAAATGCCGGAAAGGAAGACGGCAGGATCGCTGTGTATAACGGCCCGATCATAAGTTTATACATGCTTGCTTTTGGGGATACTTCAGGAGCTGTAAAGTATTCCCGGGTAGTTATGGAGTCTGCCCATACGGACAAGCTCATGCCGCCTAAAAAAGAAGATTACGATGTATGGAAATTCGATAATACTTTTTGTTATGAGCTAACGGTACCTGAGTCAAGACAAAAAGATATTTATAAAATAATGCGCGACGATCTCGGTCATTTATTTGGCTACAACGTGTACCAGGAATACCGCACACAAAAATGCCTGGTGCTGAAGGCTGAAAAAGGGTTCCGTTTTCTGGAAGATACCACGGTAACTCCCAAATTAACGATAAGCTCAGGCGGCGTTACCGTAACGAATTATCCCTTCCCACGGTTTGCAGGTTTAATTGATCATTACAACCAGGATAAAATATTTCTCGACGAAACGGGGTTGACCGGTAAGGTTGATATAACCATACAGGCAATAATGAATGATGTGGATGCTGTGAACAAAGAATTAAAAAAGTACAAACTAAGTCTGAATTATGAAGACCGCAAGGTACAAATGCTGGTAATTAAAGATCCGCAATAAAGTTCAGATCATACAATACAACCGTTTTTCCGTAAAGCGCAACCAGTTTTAGGTCAACGACCTGAAACTGGTGCGTTTTTTTCCCTTTATAGGCTGGAATATAAAAGCTGCCTTTGTAACTGCCGTTTTTCAGGCTGTATATGTCCACCACTGAATTTTCATTGAAATCCAGGTCATATTCGTTGTCGGCTTTTAACATGGATTGTAATAATAATTTACCGGAGAACACTGAGCTCGCAAGATTTACAAATTGGGGCGGTTGCTTCATCGTTAGTGAAGATGCTACCCGGGCCACTTTAATTTCGCGGTGGGTAATAGTATCGATCGTTCTGGCCTTTAGTGTCAGGTTCAGGTTAGTGTCCATACAAATAAATCCGTTCTGATAATAATAGCTGTAACATGCCTGTTTGGTAGCCGTGTCGAAATTAAGCATGCCGTCATACTGGAAGCCGCCTATTATTTTATTGCTGCTGAAGTGATCATCCATGATCGAATCAGTTTGTTTCAGATCGAACTTTGCAAACCGGTGACTTTGTGAAACCGGGTCTTTTGTTCTTATGATAAACTGGCCGGTTGATATATTGGCGTCTTTACTGAAGAATTTCGGCAGTATATGATTACTGGCGGTGCCTGTTTCAAGATCGTAGGCGATTATAGCCGGAATATTTTTGTAAGAAAGGTAAAGCGTACTGCCATTCAAATACATGCGAAAGCCTGCGGAAAATTTTTGATCCGGAGGTATCGACAGCCTGATTGTACTGATCGAGTCGAGGTTACGATCTGTGCAAATAACCTCATACGGGCTTATGCCCTGAAAATACAATTTATCGTTATGCATGCCGAGGAACCAGCTGATATTAACCGGAAAGGTTGTTTTTTTAAGCACTGCTACCGGTGCAGAAAGCAGGTTTCTGTTGAACCCGTTCTTTTTTTCCGTTGTATTTTTTGAAAGAAACGCCAGCAAACCGATAATGGCGAATGATGCAATAAATAAGCTGGTAAGAATATAAACAGGTTTCCTGCTTTTCATAATGCAAAAAATTTAAAGCTAACCACTAACATACATTAGTGGTTAGCGGAACAATTAAAGTGGGAATGGTTCGTCATACACTTTGCCTCCGTCTTCACAGCATTCCACGGGCCATTGATCAAGGCAAAAAGAAAGTTTGGGATCTACCTTGCTGCATGGCTCAGCCTCTTTGCCTGTGGCATTGGCAGTAGTCGTTCCTGCAATGGCTAAAATAAAAGCCAGTGCGGCAATTGATAATTTTACTTTTT
>CBIHPC010000260.1:0-8930 GCA_966211305.1 uncultured Niastella sp. | reverse complement strand
TATTCGCCAGCTTTTCATTGATGGCTTCGCGGTAGATCCATTCGTGGTAATGGTTCTGCGGAAAATTCCATAAGCCGGTATGACAGCCAATGCTGGTAATATCGGAATATGCCCTTCCTGTTACCAGGAAACTCATGTACTGGGGCAAATGCAGGGAGTAATGAATTTTTTCAAACAACGCCGGGTGCTGATGTTTTAACCGGTACAATTGCATGCCCGAATTGAGGTTGCCCAGTATGGGCGATGCGGTGTGAATGGAGAATGAGATCTCTCCGCCATATTTTTTATAGAACCCTTCCTGCAGCGCGGCGGGATATGGTTTCAGATAATTGTATAAAGGAGCTACCGCCCTGCCTTCATTATCTATATGAACGAAACTGGCGCCATAGGTGCTGAAATTGAGCGCGCGCACCTGGTATTTGTTGTCATGAAACACATCGCGCAAACAGGTAAGCACCCATTGCGTGAGGGCGGCAAGGTCTTCACACGCATCTCCATCCTCATCGGCTATTTCAGCAAACTGCTCACTTTTCTCCAGCACGATATTGTACTGCTCATCAAAAAGGAATAATTTTTTATTGGTCTTGCCAATGTCGAATATTGCTATGACGGGAGTTCTACTCATTAGGAAGCTATTTCTCTCACTTGTTCGTTCGGTAATACTAAGAAACAGTTACAGGTTACAGGTTTAAGGGGTTGTATTTGACTTCCCTGCAACCTGAAACATGTAACCTGCAACGGCTTTTTATAATCCTGTAGCTACAGTCTTCTGACCGCGCTCTTTGATCAGGTTGTCTCTCACTTTCAGCTGACGGTATAACTGTAAAGGTTGCAAAGCTGCACCGGCCCGTAAACGGGCTTCTGCTACCAGCGCACGTACATCGGTACGGTAAGCCTGCTGCAATATTTCCTGCGCTTTGGCCACATCGCTGGCTTCCTGTGCGGCCTGTAATGCTTTCGTATCAACCAGCAACGCCTGTGCATAAGCGATCTTGATGGCTTCTATCGATTGCAGCAGATCTTCGAGCGGGTCTTTTACGTTGTGCGATGCGTCGATCATCCAGCCGAGGTCGGTAGCATGTTGCATGCCACGGGCATCCATCCCTTCAACCAGTTCGTTGAAGATCAGGAACAGCTGGTATGGGTTGATGCTGCCTACGGTGAGGTCGTCATCGCCATATTTTGAATCGTTGAAATGGAAACCACCGAGTTTGCCTTCGGCCAGCAGCAGCGCTACGATCTGCTCAATGTTGGCATTGGGCAAATGGTGGCCAAGGTCAACCAGCGTATAAGCTTTTGGACCCAGTTTGCCGGCGTACAGGAGTGATTGTCCCCAGTCGCCGACGGTCATCGAGTAAAAGTTCGGCTCGAAGGCTTTGTACTCAACGAACATTTTCCAGTTTTCGGGCAGCGCTGCATAAATTTCCTGCAGGCTTTCCAGCGTGCGCTGATATGCTTTGCGGAAGTTCAACTGGCCGGGGAAGCAGCTGCCGTCGGATAACCAAACGGTGATAGAATCTGATCCCAGTTCTACCCCTTGTTTTATTACTTCAATATTATGATCGATGGCCTGTTTGCGGGTTGCTTTATCAACATGCTGCAGGGAGCCGAATTTATAGCTCAGCTTTTGATCGGGCTGATCCTGGAACGTGTTGGAGTTTACGGCGTCAAAACGCAGGCCGTGTTGTGCTGCCAGCGCTTTTATAGCTTTTGCGTCTTTTGGAATATCCCAGGGAATATGCAATGAAATGGCGCCGCCGCTCTTGTTCAGCGAGTGCAGCAAACCAACATCTTCTATCTTTTCTTCGAGGGTGCGGGGCTCGCCGCCACCTGAAAAGCGACCGAAACGGGTGCCGCCGGTACCTAACGCCCAGCTGGGAATGGCTATCTGGAAATCAACTAATTTTTTGAGAATGCCGTCTAAACCGTTCACACCTTCTGCGGCAAAATCGAACCGGCGTTTATGTTCTTTAAGAAGACTATTATTGAACTCGTCTATTTTATATTTATCGATCTGCATAGCAAGCTATTTTAGAAATGATTGTTGTTGCCTGATTCTCCTGTACACCAAAGATACCGATGCAGGATGTAGGAAGTAGAAAATCGCGAGGCTAAGAAATAATAGTGAGAATAAAACATTCAAGCTCTTCTTACTTCTTATCTCCTACTTCTTACTTCTTCAACCTAAGGAAGATAAAACACCTCTTTCAACGGGATACTTACAGGGGAGTTATCAGTATTACTCTCCATGATATCTTTCATATACGCCCACCATTTTTGCATAACGGGGTGCGCGGGTAAGTTATCCAGGGCAGCCGGGTCGGTTACATTCAATACGCCGAACAGGCTGTTGGTGGTTTCATCCAGAAAGATCGAATATTCGCTTATACCGGTTGCATGCAACAGCTCTTTTAATTCGGGCCATAAAGCGTCATGACGTTTCTTGTATTCGGCTTCCTGTCCCCTGAAAAGCTGCATTTTGATCCCTATTCTTGGCATGGCAATGTTTGTTTATAGTTTATGGTTTATAGTTTATAGTTATTCATGTGCCACTTCGCGAACACTGGCGCACTGTTCCTTTTCGTACACTTCGAATGGTAAGCGACAGCCTTTTATCGAACGTCGCGAACTGCAAATCAACCACAAACAACAAACCATAAACCACAAACTGTTATTATTATCTTACAAACGCGGTAGCTACCCCACCATCAACGTTAATAACGTTTCCGGTTGACTTATTCAGCAAACCACCCGTTACCGCGAAGCATGCATTGGCAATGTCTTCAGGTAAGATGATCTCGTTGAGCAAAGTGCGTTTGGCATAGTAACCCGGTAATTCTTCTACTTTAATGCCATAGGCTTTGGCGCGGCCTTCAGCCCATGCACCTTCCCAGATCTTACTGTCGCTGATAACCGCATCGGGATTTACCACGTTTACGCGAATATGGTCTTTACCCAGTTCGGCTGCATTCAGGCGGCTCAGGTGTAACTGGGCGGCTTTTGCAGAACCGTAACCGGCGTTGTTCGGACCGCTCATCAGGGCGTTCTTGCTCACGATGTTTATAACATCGCCGCCGATAGCCTGTTTACGCATTACCTCAACACCGGCCTGGGTAACGAAGAACTGGCCTTTCACCAGTACATCGTACAGGATATCCCAGTCTTTTTCGGTATGCTCTTCAATGGGTTTTGAAATTGACAGTCCGGCGCAGTTTACAACGATGTCCAGTCCACCAAATGCCAGGGCGGCTGCATCAGTTGCGCCTTTGATATCGCCGGCTTTGGTAACATCCAGCACAACGGCGGCAAATACATCTTTACCGTATTGTTTGCTGAAATCTTCTTTTGCACCTTCGAGGCGGGTGGCATCGTTATCGTTGATGATAACGCAGGCGCCTTCGTCGGCAAATTTTTTGGCTATAGCTTTCCCTATACCACCGGCGCTACCGGTTACCAGTGCAATGCGGCCGCTTAAAGCTTTGGGCTTTGGCATGCGCTGCAGCTTTGCTTCTTCGAGCAACCAGTATTCGATATTAAAAGCCTCCTGACGGGGCAGTGATGTATATGCAGAGATGGCTTCTGCACCACGCATTACGTTAATGGCGTTGATGTAGAACTCAGCGGCCACGCGGGCGGTTTGCTTGTCTTTCGAGAAAGTGAACATACCTACGCCGGGGTACAGGATCACCACGGGGTTAGGATCGCGCATAGCCGGGCTGTTAGGATGTTTGCAGGTGTTGTAGTATTCTGCATACATAGCGCGGTAGGCTTCGAACTGAGGCGTCAGTTTCTCTTTTATTTTGCTTACATCGCTCAGGTCTTCGCCGGGCGCCAGGTTCAACACCAGCGGACTGATCTTTGTACGCAGGAAGTGATCGGGACAGCTGGTACCCATGGGCCCCAGTTTCTCCAGGTCTTTTGAGTTGATGAAGTTCAACACTCTTTCGTCATCGGTGAAATGGCCAACCATTTTCTGGTAGCTTGAGCAAAAACCACGTAATACAGGCGCCAGGGCGGCAGCTTGTGAAGTACGTTGTGCTGCAGGCAGCGAAGTAACTTTGGCGCCGCCGAAAACAGCTTTTTGTTTGCTAACTTTTTCCTCGATGTACTCAGCGCAACGCTCTATCACTTCAAGGGTATTGATATAACTTTCATAAGCCGTATCGCCCCAGGTGAACAAACCATGCGAACCAAGCATGATGCCGCGGATGCCGGGATTTTCTTCAAGGCATTTGGCCAGTTTCAACCCGAGGTCGAAACCGGGACGTTGCCATTCAACCCAGCCTATGGTACCGTTGAATAATTCCTGGGTTATTTTTTTACCGTCTTTCGCGGCAGCGATCGCAATGGCTGCATCGGGATGCAGGTGATCGATGTGTTTGAAAGGAAGGAAACCATGCAGGGGTGTATCGATAGAAGGCGCTTTTGACGCCAGGTCGAAAATACAATGATTGAACAGTTCTACCATTTCATCTTCATGCTCTATACCACGATAAACATTTTTAAGGCTGCGTAAACGATCAACATATAAAGCAGCGAGACCGCTTTTCTTCATGGTGCCCAGATCGCCTCCGGAACCTTTGATCCACATCACTTCGGTTTCTTTACCGGTTAAAGGATCTTTTGCAATGGCTTTACATGAGGTATTGCCACCGCCGTAATTTGTAAGACGCAGATCGGCGCCCAGCAAATTACTCCGGTAAATTAACAATGCTACTTCGTCGCCTTGCAGGGCAGCCGCCTTGGCATCATCCCACAAATAGCTTACATGTTTAAACTTTACTGCACTTGTTGCTGACATAGTCTGAACTTTAAATTGTATTTTTTTATATTCTTTGAAAGCCGCCTACGGCTGGCTTAGTTGCTCAGTGGTAGCTGCAGCAGGCTCTGGCTTTGGACGCAACGAATTACCATATCCTACTACCAGCACAGACAAAATGATAGTAATGATTCCTATAATAACCGTTGACTTCGTTTTCTTGCTTACGCCTGCCCATTCTTTCAGGATCAATCCCCATGCATTAGCCGTTAAAATGATGAAGGCCATATGCAGGATCCAACTGCTTGGGCCGTTGCCCAGTTTGCTTTCGCCCATACCGTAGAAGAAGAACTGGAGGAACCAGGTTGTACCCGCCAGAGCGGCAAACACATAATTGCTCAGCAGCGGCGTTTTCTTATTGGTATAATCGCCAAATGTTTTGTTGCGGGCATTCAGGATCATACACCAGATAAAGTTGGTTGTTAAACCGCCCCATAACACCACAACGTACGTAACGTTGTTCTGGTAAAGGAATTCGCCCTGGCCGGCATTGGCTGCCTTCCATAAATTGTTGGCCACATCGGCCATTGGTTTACCGGCTTCTAGCCCAAAATTGAAACAGGCGCTCAATACACCTGAAATAATGGATACCGCCAAACCAAGACCAAACCGGTATTCCGTTTTCACCACTGCACCATGCGGATCGGTTCCGCCTTTCGCCAGTTCCTTTTCTTTACGGGTGCCGGCTTTGCCGCAAATGATAATACCCACTACACACAATACCAAACCCAATAAAACGGTAAGGCCCCATTGGGTGCCTGCCAGCATGCTGAATGTATCTTTACCCTTTGCAGGGAACACATCATAATAAATAGAGGGGATAAGGGAGCCAAATACCATACAAAGACCGAGGATAATGCTGCTGCCCAGGGACACACCCAGGTAACGTACCCCAAGGCCATAAGTTAATCCGCCAACGCCCCACAGCACCCCAAACAAAAACGTATATCCTAATGTGGCACCACCAGCCTGGCCTATTATTTCTGAAAAGTTGGGGATGGTAAGCCAGGCTGCCAATGGCGGCACAATCAGCCAGGAAAAAAGGCCACCCACGATCCAGTAACTTTCCCAGGCCCAACCTTTTACTTTTTTATAGGGTATGTAAAAACTTCCGGATGCGAAACCTCCTAAAAAATGAAATATAACTCCAAGAATAGCATTCATTTGTAGCAAATTTTTCTATATGGCCAGCCTATGCCGGATTAAAAAGGTGAAAGTATAAGATACCGATTATTAGTCCGTCATGCCCCATCATGGTCTTTTTTATTTAAACCTGCTTAATATTTAACGCTTTAACTAATTTTGGCAAGGATTATTAAACGGTTATATCACCTACGAGGTCATCATGAAAAAAGACAGCATATTTCAGCATTTATTTATCGATTACTATTCAGCTACCCCCAAGTATTTGCAGCTTGCCAATTCCATTATAAAGGCAATTGGCGAGGGCAAGATCCTGAAAGACGAGCTGCTGCCTTCGATCAACGAACTGAGCTTTGAATTTGAGATCTCAAGGGATACGGCCGAAAAAGGGTACAAACACCTGAAGAAGATCGGCATCCTTGGTTCAGTGCCCGGCAAAGGATACTTTGTAAAAAATACCGAGGTTGGACAACACCTGAAGATATTCCTGCTGTTCAATAAACTGAGCCCGCACAAGAAAATTATATACGACGCCTTTGTGGCCTCGCTCGGCGAAATGGCCTCCGTTGACTTCTATATTTATAATAACGACTTTGCGTTCTTCAAACGGCTTATTCATAATAAGAAGAACGACTACAGCCACTATGTGATCATCCCGCACTTCCTCGACGGGGGTGAAAATGCGGTTGAGATCATCAATACCCTGCCTAAGGAAAAGCTTATCCTGATGGATAAACTGGTACCCGGCGTAGAAGGCAAATATGGCGCAGTTTATGAAAATTTTGAAAAAGATATTTATGAAGCGCTCGAGCAATCGCTTGAACCGCTGAGTAAATACCATACCATCAAGATCATTTTCCCTGAATACACCTATCACCCCGTTGAGATCCTGAAAGGGTTTTACCGGTTCTGCCAGCAGTACGCTTTTAACTATAAGGTAGTGCACGACATTGCCAACGAGCCCATCAAGGAAGGCGAGGTTTTTATCAACCTCATGGAAAACGACCTGGTGATACTGATAGAGAAAATCCTGGCTACCAAACTAAAAGTAGGCAAACACGTTGGCGTTATCTCGTACAACGAAACACCGCTGAAAAAGATCATCCTGAATGGCATCACCACCATTTCAACCGATTTTCAGATGATGGGAGAAAAAACCGCCCAACTGATACTTGAACAATCAACCGAGCACATCGAGATCCCATTTTACCTTACACAGCGTGCATCACTATAACGAACAAACTAACGAGCTGGGAAAGAAATTGCTTTAAATCAAAAAATGGAGAGATATTGTTGACCGTGTTCATAAACGCGGAAAAAGTTACCTAGCTTTGGTTAAAACCATTGACCTTATGGCTGGCAATAAAAAACTCCAGGAAGATACTCATGTATATATTGACACCCTGTCTGAAGGTGTCAACCCGCACGAATCGCCTCAGACAGCAACGCTCGAAACTACCACGCGGGTAACACGTACAAACAAAAACCCTGCAGGCCCCTTTAATTTTAGCGCTTTAACCTCGCACTATAAGATCGGTATTATAAAGAATGGCATTACCAAGAATCAACTGGAAGCCATTAAGTCGGAAACCGATTTTGATTATCATACTTTAAGCGGGCTGTTATCCGTTTCGCGCACCACGCTTATTAAAAAGAAAGGCGATGAAAGATTCGATCAGCCTACCAGCGAGCGCATTATGATACTGGCTGAGTTTATCAGTTATGGGCGCGAAGTATTTGAAAGCAGGGAACGCTTCAATACCTGGATCAAACAACCAAGCATGGCGCTGGGCAATAAAACGCCGCTCGAACTACTGGATACCGTATATGGCATTGAAGAAGTGAAAAAAGAATTAGGCCGTATTGAATACGGCGTATACTAACTAACGGATTATCCCTATGCGATTGTTCCGGATCATAAAGACAAAATATGCTCATGATCTAACGGGTGAGGGCGCCAAACTGAGCGGCGGAAGATGGAACCATGCAGGTATACCCTGTATTTACCTGGCAGAAAGCAGGGCATTATCGCTGCTTGAATATGTTGTCCATACTTCCATGAAAACCCTTCCTCCTACCCTTTCCTTCATTACGCTTGAAGTGCCCGACAGCTCCATCAGGCAACTGTCGGTAAACGAACTGCCCGCAGGCTGGTTAAAACAGCCGCATAGTAAAGCAAGCCAGGACATAGGATCGGCATTTTTGACAAAAAACGATCATCTGCTGTTACAACTTCCTTCCATAATAATAGAGCAGGAATCCAATTTTATACTGAATACCAGGCACCCACTGATTAGTGCCGTAAAAATTGCCGAGGTAACAAAGTTTCCGGCCAATGTGAGCATTCCGCCTAAAGCCAGAACAGGTTTCCCTCTCCAGGGCATGCAATAATGTTTTTGCTATGACGACCGTTATATTTTGCAGCTAATAGTTCCCCGGTTATGTCTTTAATGAAAGGTGAAATGCGAATTTTGCCAAAAAATTGTCTACTTCAATGTATGACATAACGGTACCGGCATCAGGAAAATCACCCTAATCTATACTTGATTTTGAATATTTGTTTTTTACATGTAATCTTGTAGCTAAAACTTTCCCTATGATTTTGCAATCTTATAACCATTGTAATTTGCCTGCAGAATAATTAGCATATCAAATGCGCGGTACAATTTTTAACTTAAAATAATTGCGCATCCATGCCAGCCTGATAACCATTGTAATTGTTTTATTCAGCATATTACCCGAAACAACACAAGAGCATGCCATACCCGTAACCCAATGCGTTTATAAATTACCGTAACTCATTGTAAATTAAATGTACTTTATTATCAAGGTTAGCAAAAAACACTCTTCCTAATGCGTTCACTTCCGTCGGATAATGACATTATTGTTTCATTCAGGAAAGGAAGTCCCGATGCTTTACAATCCCTGTTAAAGCTGTTCTATAGTCCTTTATGTCTTTTTGCAGAGC
>CBIHPC010000259.1:0-8949 GCA_966211305.1 uncultured Niastella sp. | reverse complement strand
ACTGATTTATACCTTATCATAATATATTTGTTGAGGCGTTTAAACTAAACCCCTTTGACAGGTTCCAATATTTATCACAGAAAACTAGCTAACCTATGGCGGTGACCATGCAAGACAGCGAATTGTTGACGCAATTCCGCGATCCGGCCACTAAAGAAAAAGCCTATACGGCTATAATCCGAAAATACCAGGAAAGACTGTACTGGCACATTCGTCGTATGGTGGTTGAACACGAAGACGCGAATGATGTATTACAAAATGTTTTTATCAGGGTTTGGAATGGACTGGAGAACTTTCGCGAGGATTCCCAATTATATACGTGGCTGTACCGTATAGCCACCAATGAATGCCTTACGTACCTGGAACAACAGAAAAAAAGGACCTCTGTTTCGCTTAGCGATGTGGAAAGCGGACTGGAAAACAAGATCAAGGCAGACAAACATTTCGATCCTAATAAACTGGAATGGAAATTACAATTGGCCATTCAGCAATTGCCTGAAAAGCAACGAATTGTATTTTCATTACGCTATTACGACGAAATGCCATACGAGGAAATGAGCCAGGTATTGGAAACATCGGAAGGAGCTTTAAAGGCCTCCTACCACCATGCGGTGAAAAAAATAGAGGATTATATCCTGAATCGTTAAACTTTAATTAACAAATTACGTCTCAGTTGGTGCAATGGAAAACAGGAAAAACATATTAAAAGAATTGAGGGAGATCAGCCCGGTTGTAGCTGAAATCAGTCACCGGGCGCCTTATTCAGTACCCACGGGGTATTTTGAAGGGCTGGCTGACCGGTTATTGCAACTGGTTAAAGCCGATGGCGCCTCTTCTGTTTTACCAAAAGCAAACAACCCTTATGAGGTTCCACAAGGTTACTTTGAGGGGTTAGCTGATAATATACTGCAACGGGTAAAGGCTGAGGAAGTAATACTTTCACCAGCTTTACAGCAGGCTAACAACAATCCTTATGAAGTTCCTCAGGGATACTTTGAAGGCCTGGCTGATAATATTCTGCAACGGGTAAAGGCTGAGAAAGTAGATCTTTCATCCGTTCTGCAACAGGCTAACACAAACCCTTACACTGTTCCGCACGGGTATTTCGATAATTTACCCGAAACCATCCTGAACAGGGTTAAGGCCACAGATGCCGATAACGCTATTGATGAACTGGAAATATTATCGCCGCTGCTGAGCCAGATAGGTAAAAAAATGCCTTTCAGCACACCGGCCGGTTATTTTAATGAAGTTGGAGAGAATGCCATTGCAGGCGCGCAGGCAATCGATTTTGTGAATATAGAATTGGAGAACCTGTCGCCATTGATGCAGGGGCTTAAAAGAATAATGGTATACAAGGTTCCTGCCGGTTACTTTGATCTGTTACCGGGCCAGGTAATGAAAGCCATTAAAGCGCAACAACCGGCCAAAGTGGTATCCATAAGCGTTACCCGCCGGGTGTTACGGTATGCTGCAGCCGCAGTTGCGGCCGGCCTTATAATTACCGCAGGTTGGTTCTATAGTAACAGAGGTACCGGAACTAAAGGCGGTCCGCCGTCGATGGCCCAGCTCGATAGCATCAGCGATGAAATGTTGCAGAAGTATTTGGAGAACCAGGCGCCCACACCGGCTGAAAACCCAATTGCAGCCACCGCGGCTGTTGATGAACTCGATGCCAATGACATGAAAGATATGTTGGCCGATGTAACAGATGAAGACCTGCAGCAGTATCTCGAAAAGTACAGCACTTTAAAAGAAGTTAACACGAACTAATCAACGTCATGAAAAAAATTTTACTCATACTAGTGTTTGCGCTTGGTGTATCGGTTGTTTCCGTTGCACAGGACGGTAATGAAAAAGGAAATGGCAGCCGCATTGAAGCGTTGAAGATCGCGTATCTCACTAAAAAACTGAATCTGAGCACCGATGAAGCCCAGAAATTCTGGCCTATATACAACCAGTATATGGGTGAAATCAGAAAAACCAGGATCGATGCGCGTCAGAATAAAGAAGGTGAAATTCCTACTGAAGAGAAACTATTAAATATACGGAAGAAGTACAATGGAGAGTTCAATAAAGCATTGTCTTCTGAAAAGGTAAATTCATTTTTCAAAGCCGAAAAGGAATTCGGTACCGTGCTGCAAAAGGAGTTAATGGAACGCCGAATGCAGCGTATGGAGAACCGGAAACAATCTTTCAGGAATAATTGATTAAACTAGGTGTTTTTCATAGGTTAGCAATGGCCGGCTCTTTCCAGGGCAGGCCTTTTTTTATGGAATGAGAAATGAAAAACAGAGAAATGAGGAATAAGAAAGGAAAGCGCCATTTCACTTTTAATCAGGGATCTGCAACGGCATAGCTGTGGTCCCTTTCTTATTTATCATTTTTTTTAATTTCTAGAATTCCCAGGTAGGGTTCTTCACATCATGATAGAACAGGAACCTCCACTTCTCCCGCTCCCCTTTCTCCCACCACTCCTGCCGAAGCTCCATGCATTTCTTGCCATCGTAATCATATTTTGCCACAAAGCGGCTGCGCATTTGCTGAAGCTGCGGCGCATCGTCGCCACCGAAAAATACGGTTTCGCCACCATCTACGATCCAGTATACCTGGTGAAACTTGCTATGCGCATGGGTGATCTCGTATTTAATATACCCGTCAATTACGCCGTCACCATCGAGCCAGGTAACCTGTGGCGCATTCTTTAATATATCCAGTTCTTCGGGTATATAAGAAGGAAATCCTTTTTCATATACATACTCCATTTCCTGTTTCTGTATATAATAGCGCGCCTGGGGAAAGCTTAATTCCCGGCTGGCGCCGGTTCCCATGGCTACGCCGCCGGCATGGTCTTTATGTAAGTGCGTCATCAACACCTTTGTAATTTCGCCGGGGTTGATACCATTGTCAATTAAATTCTGATGTAATTGTAACCGGCCGTGCTCATTGGTAAAACCCAAACCGGCATCGAGCAGTAACACATCTTCTGAAGTAACAACAACAAAAGGCTGGATCTCTACCAGCAAACTTCCAGCCGGCCGCTCCTGCAGATCATCTTTATCTGTATCGAAAGGAACAAACTGTTTTGTTTTATCTATCGTAAACGTGCCTTCACTCAGCGGAATAACTTTCATTTTAATTCTTTTAATAATCCTATGGCACATGCATTCACTATCACATTATCACATTATCTAAGTACCATCTGCCGGTCGGCATCGAGCCTTACCAATATAAACAACATGGTGGTGAACGAGATCAGTGAGGTACCCCCATAACTTATAAACGGCAGCGGAATACCTATCACCGGCGCCAAACCAATGGTCATGCAAATATTGATGGCTATATGGAAAAAGAATACCGATGCCACTCCATATGCATAACACCGGCTGAACACGCTTCGCTGCCGCTCGGCAATATTCACCATACGTAATAATAAAAAGGCATAAATGCCCAATACAACCACACAACCCAAAAAACCAAAACCCTCTCCGATGGTACAGAAAATAAAATCGGTACGTTGCTCCGGCACGAAGTCGAACCGCGTTTGAGTTCCCTTCAAAAAGCCACGGCCAAAAAAGCCACCCGAACCAATAGCGATCTTACTTTGGCGTACGTTATAATCGGTATCTTTTTTAACGGTTACCGGTCCATCGCCTTCTACCGTATTCAATTTGGCGTATGGGTTCTCCCGGCCTATCAAAGAGAATATACGTTCTACCTGGTGTTTTTGTAACACCTTCGTGAATATAAACGGTACCGCAAAACGCTGTACGCTTACGCAACATGCCCATACCACAGCAATAATGATCACCAGTTCGCGGCGCTGACGGGTAAAGCGCCAGCCAAAATATAATGCGAGCAGGGCTATTGCGGTGAGTACAATTGCCAGTACGTTCTTATCTAACAACAGGGTGGCAACAACCAGCACGGCAAGCGAAAAGCCAATTATCAGGTAACCGGCAGGTAACCCCTCGCGGAACATCACCAGGAAGAAAGCCAGGAACACCAGGGCCAAACCCGTTTCTTTTTGCGCCACGGTGATCAGCGCAGGTAAAAAAATGATACCCGCAGCCATCAGGTGCGAACTGGTTTTACTGAAATCAGTTTCAACCCGCGACAGGTATTTTGCCAGGGCCAGGCACACGAACACTTTACATAATTCCGCCGGCTGCAACTGAAAGCCCCCAAATCGAATAATGGATTCCGTTCCCTTTACCTCCGTATGAAATGGGAACACCAGTAGCAGGAGCAAAATGCCCACCGCATACCAGATGTTTGCCGTAGCCGTAAAGAATTTACTATCGGTAAGTAATATGAATAACCCGATCAAAATTGCCACGAAAAAATAGATCAGCTGCCTGCTGTAATCTGTTTTAAAGTTCAGAAAACTGCGCAGCACATCATCCCCTTCGTGATAGGTTACTGAAAAAATACTCAGCAACCCGATCGCAACCAGGAGTAAATATAGCCAGATAAGGGTTGAATCAACCCCTTTCGAAATGGTAGGATTACGCTGGTTGTTCATGGATTTCTTTTATCGGTCGTTGTTCGTTTTGCATATAAATTCCTGTTGATCATCTGTTCCTTCTCCGCTTTTTTCGCTATAGGCGCCGGTACCGCAGGAACTTTTTTAGCGCCACCATGCTTTGGTAAATACTTTCTGATATAGTTGCTGTCCTTTGTCAGTTCGAACCATTTGCGGGCGCGTATGGAATCCGTTTTATACTGTAACCGGCCCAGGTACTCAGGCATAATGTTAGCCCCGGATATTCTTTTAACCTCAGCCATTCTTTCGGTTCTAATGCTGTCGGTCAGGTATTTTTCAAGTATCAGCGAACCTATAGGCGCCGCCCAGGTGGCGCCGTACCCGCCATTCTGCACAACTACCGCTACGCAGATCTTCGGGTCTTCACGCGGTGCAAAACAAACGAACATGGAGTTATCTTTCAGCTGGATAACTTTCCCGTCGAGCACGGTTTTGTTTTCGGCCGTACCGGTCTTAGCGCAAATGCTAATTCCCGGTATCTGGGCAACCCGTGCCGTACCATGATCCACCACATCCTGCATACCCTGCTGCACAATATCATACACATCATTTGGAATGTGGGTCAACACCTCATGCTTTTGCCGGTATTTTTTCAATAAAGTATCCTTCTCTGTTTCGTTTTCAAAAGTTTTTACAAAATGCGGAATGTAATAATATCCTTTATTGGCAACAATAGCCATGGCGTTGGCCATTTGTAAAGGCGTGGCGGTTAACTTATCCTGTCCTATACCGATGGTGACCATGGTACAGGAGTTCCACGAACGGCGGTATTCCTTATCGTACTGCGTGGTATCAGGTACGTTGGCGCCATCTTCACTTGGCAGGTCAACCCCAATGCGATGGCCCAAACCAAACGCATGCATATACTCATTCCATTTTACCAGGCCCGCCCGGGAACCTGAGTAAGCCGGATTGTCAATCGTTTTTCTGAACACATCTGAAAAGAAGGAGTTGCACGACCAGGCTATCGCTAAACGCAGGTTAGCCGAGTGGCCCTGCCAGTGCTCGGTACAACGCACCACTCTGTTACAACCGTAATAAGCGCCGGTACAACCAATACCGAACTGTGGTGAAATTACCCCTTCATCCAACGCTATCAATGCCCCCAGCGGTTTGTAGGTAGAACCGGGCGGATACTGCCCTTTGATGGCGCGGTTCAGCAATGGCGCCGACACATCGAGTACCATACGGGCATAGTTCTTTTGTTTATCCGGGCCCGTAAGCGCGTTGGGATCGAAGTTCGGGCCTGAAGCCATGGCCAGGATACCCCCGGTTTTGGGATCGAGCGCTACTACAGCTCCCATTTTACCATTGATCAGTTTCTCGGCCAGTTGTTGCAGTTCAATATCTATATAAGTATGCAGGTTACGGCCACGAACAGCGGGTGTATCGTAACGGCCTTTTTCATAATTACCAACCAGGCGGTTCCTGTTATCCTTCAGCAAAAACTCAACCCCGCGTTGCCCCATCAACACTCTTTCATAATACGCTTCCAGTCCGTTACGGCCCACATAGTCGCCCATATGATAGTACCCGCCTGAGCGCCTGATAATGTTCGAGTCGGCCTCACCGATGTAACCCATTATATGCGCAGCGGCGTTAAAGGGGTATACGCGAACCGGCCGCTCAACCAACGCAAAGCCGGGAAACTTCCACAGGTTTTCATCGAGCCGGGCCTGCAGCTGGGGTTCCAGCAGGTCCTCAAAAATAGAAGGTCGGTACGATCCGTTTTTGATGTGCGCCTCCGTCATGCGTTTTCTATATTCGGCTGTATCGATGCCCAATATTTCACAAAGGCCAAAGGTGTCGGTCTTTCTTGCCTCAACTGGTACAACCACCAGATCGTACATGATGGTGTTATTGAGAATAGGCCGGTTCTTCCGGTCGTAGATGATACCCCGGTCAGGATATTTTACCTTGGGAAACACTGCGTTATCCATGGCCAATTGTTTGTATTTGCCCTGAATAACCTGAAGGTTAAATAACTGAACTATGATAATGAGAAAGAGGCCAAGGAATATCAGGCGAATTATATTACTTCTTGACTGGTTAAATACAGACATAGGACTTAAAGTACATTATACAGCACTATAATTACCAAAGAAAAATTGATTAATTTATTGTAAGCGAAGTTAAATCTTTTTGACCTTCGGTCATTACTGAACGGCCCGGCGGCGCATTTACCGTATCCCCGGCTCTTTCATTGTTTTCCTTTCTCATTTCCCACACTTCTTTCCTCAATTCTGACTGCCTACGCCGTATTCGTTCTGAATTTCTCTTTTCTGAAGAACAACAGCTCTGTAATAAGCACGAGCATCAGGCTGATACCCGTGGTGGCCAGTACTTTTCCAAGAAAGAACAGGAACGATCCGAATTGCAGCCATTCGAGCAATACAAGATAGATATGGTGCACCAGGGTTAAAACCAGTACATATACTGCATAGGGAGCCCATCCCATACTTACGGGGGAGGGTGATTTATAGTTTTGTTCGGCGCCTTCCTGTGGAATAAGAATGTTCACCACAAAACTCCGCAAATAAGCGATCATAACGCAGGCGGCGGCATGCAGGCCGGGCGTTTGGGTGAAATAATCCAGGGTAAGGCCAAACAAAAAGCTCACCAGCATCAGGCTCATCCGGCCCATGCTGAAAGGAAGCCAAAGCACGTACAGGTAATATATATACGGCACTACAAACTGATGCAGCGGACGTATCTGGAACAATACATAATACTGTACCAGGATAAACAATGCAAACCGAATCGAATTACGAACCAGATCACTCATTGGTTTATTTTATTTGTTTCTTCTTCCAGCTTCGCCTGCTCGTCTTTCAGCAGGTTCTCAACCACAGAAACATACTGCACATTAAAAAAGTTGGTAGCCGGCTTCAACCGTAAAGTGTAAAAGCTGCTCGATTTGTCGTCAACTACATCTATTATTGTACCAATCAATATACCGGGCGGAAAATAAGAGGCGTAGGCGCTGGTAACTACCGAGTCGCCTTTTGTTATTGGGGCGCTTTTGGGTATATGCCGCAGGGTAAGATATAACGGGCTGCTGCCGTCCCAGGAAACCTGGCCGGTCTCCCCTGTTTTTTTAAGGCTGGCGCTGATCTTACTCTGGCGATGTAACAGGCTCATTACCACCGCATAATTGCTGCTGGTATTGATCACCACCCCTACTACGCCGTTGGCGCTGATAACGCCCATATTCCGGTGCACACCCTGGTTATCGCCACGGGCAATGGTAAGGGTATTGTTGGGCAGGCTAACCGAGTTATTGACCACCCGGGCGCCGCGCCATAAATATTTGCGAAAATGTCCGAGGGTGTCGTAAGGCACAGAATCCTGCACCAGTTTTTGAGAAGTATCGGGGCGGGTGAAGTTGGAAAATACGAGGTTCCGCAGCTCAACGTTTTCTTTGGCCAACTGGTCATTGGCAGATTTCAGTTTAAAGTAATTGGCAATGTTGGTATACTTGCCGCCAACGTTTCCTGTTATTTCATTGGCTACGCCCGAGAATACAGCTTCATGGAACTTATTATAATGAAATAGGATGTACAGGGCCACAACCTGCAGCACCACGAAGAATACAAAATTGAAGTACCTTCTGATGAAGAGAAAAATATTACGCACCTGCAGAAATTTTTGAAAAATTACAAATTCCGGCTTACCTGCCTGCTGGCCAGTACAATCATTATAGTATTATTAACGCATCACAAACGGATAGCGGTCATAATTCTTCAGCGCCAGGCCGGTTCCGCGAACTACGCTCTTTAACGGATCATCGGCCACGTGCACAGGTAATTTAATTTTCTGGCTTAAGCGTTTATCCAGTCCGCGCAGCAAGGCTCCGCCGCCGGTAAGGTATAAACCGCGTCTGTAAATATCGGCAGCCAGCTCGGGCGGGGTCATTTCCAGCGCTTTCAAAATGGCCTCTTCAATTTTGAAGATGCTTTTATCGAGCGCTTCGGCAATCTCCTGGTAGCTAACCATGATCTGTTTGGGGATACCGGTTACCAGGTCGCGACCGTTTACGGGGATATCATCCGGTGGGTTATCGAGGTCTTTCATCGCCGCACCGATGTTTATTTTTATTTGTTCAGCTGTGCGTTCACCGATCAGTAAGCTATGATAGCGGCGCAGGGCCTCCATAATATCGGCTGTGAATTCATCCCCGGCGATACGGATACTTTGATCACAAACGATACCCGCCAGGGCAATTACTGTTATACCCGTTGTGCCACCACCAATATCGATGATCATGTTACCAACAGGTTCTTCTACATCAATACCAATACCCAGGGCGGCAGCCATAGGCTCGTGCAGCAGGTAAACTTCTTTGGCTCCTGCCTGCTCGGCACTGTCGCGCACCGCTCTTTTTTCTACTTCCGTAATACTTG
>CBIHPC010000258.1:0-8957 GCA_966211305.1 uncultured Niastella sp. | reverse complement strand
GGACCTGTTCTTTACGAATCATTTGTCTGTTGTTCTAGTTAATTTGCAAAATTAGTATAAGTTAAGACAGATTGTTGACTTTATTGTCCCTGGTTTAAGGCTTTCACAACACCTCTTTTGCCCCAATGCGTGCCCGGCAAGCTTTACGCCCGGTTTACGATAAGCGGAAAATGATATAGCAGTTTGATTTTCTGGCATTTCTGAATGGTGCACACCCGGATATGAGGAAATATTGGGCGCTCCAGAATCAGGACTGGAGATCGACAGCCTGTTCGCGCACAACAGAACAAAAGTACCCGAACACCCGGGGGTGCCGGCCCACGATCAGGTATGCGATGACCCCTACGACGGCTGCGAACCGCGCGAGCCGATCAAAACCTTAAAAAAACGGGAATATGAAATGGTGGTTGCCAGTAAGTATCCGGGAGTTAAAGCGCCGCAGTGATGAATACTATCCCTTCAATATCCGAACGGTAATATTCAGTTGACCGGTATGGCGCATGGTATGTTCCGCCGCATGGAACAATAAACCAAGAACGGTTGACGGCAGTTGCATCCGGCCAACCCCTCTTGGCTCGGTGAGCCTGGTTTCATCAATGGTCTTCAGCATTTCAATTGATGAATGTATTTGCTCATCCAGCTTATTGAGCAGCAATGGAATGTTGATGCCTTCTGCCTGCACGCCTTCCGCTTTCAGGTATTCCAGCTGCTGCGAAGTCAACTGCCGGCCGGCTGCATAGGTAAATAACCGGTTGAGCACGCCCGCTATGTGTTGTAAATGAAAAGCGGGTGATGCTACCCCTGCAGGGCGCTGCCAAAGCAGGTCAACAGGAAAGTCGTTCATCATTTCATGGATCTCTTCCTTTGCCTGCAATAAAGCATGAGCTACCGGCTGCAGCAATGCAGGTATACCGGTCAATGCACCGCGCAGCCATACTTCAGGTTGATTTGTTTTTGCCATAGTAGGGAAATGAGACGATAAAGGTACAACCATGTTCTTCTAAAAAAGCAAATGCCGTTCCGCGTTACCGGAACGGCATTTTTATATTTATTCGCAATGATCTTAATAAGGCTTCAGCGACTGATAAATTGCATCATGCACTTTAGGGCGAACACTCATACGCAGGAATTTATTTACGTCGGCACTGTTAACCCGGTTCGAAAGAAACACGAATATGAGGTTGTATTTAGGATCAACCCAGAAACAGGTGCCGGTAAAGCCCGTGTGGCCAAACGTTTGCGGCGAAGCATAGGTACATGGATATGGCTCCTGGCGGCGGGTTGTATTATCTTTCTCAGGTTTGTCGAAACCTAACCCCCTACGGCTGATGCTGCTGTGGTACTGATTGAAATATTCAACGGTTTTACGACTGAAAAAATTCTGCCCGTTCAATACGCCGCCGTTCATCAGCATTTGAGCCAGCACACCCACTTCATAGGCATTGCTGAACAATCCGGCATGACCGGCCACGCCGCCAAACATGGCTGCGCCGGGATCATGTACATAACCATGTATAAGCTGGGCACGGAATTCCTTTTCGCGCTCGGTGGGTGCAATATAATCGAGCGGAAACCGCTGCGCCGGGTTGAAGCCCGTTGTAGCCAGGTTCAGTTTATCATAAAATGTTCTCTTCACATACTGATCGAGCGGCATATGCGTAATAGCTTCCACGATCTTGCCGAGAAAGATATAATCGTTATCGCTGTAAATGTATTTACCAGGTGGCGCCAGCTCGCTTTTCAGAATGCGGTTCATCATGGTGTCTTCCCAATCTTTTTTGATATATAAGTTCGCAGCTACTGGAACCTTATATACCGAATCGGGTGAAGAACGGTATAATGCAGAAAGCGGCAGATTGCCGTTCGAGGCGTCGAGCGTTTCGCGGTAAAAAGGAATGAATGCTTTCAACCCGGCCTGGTGCAACAGGATATCCCACAACTTCAATGGCGCTTTATTGCTGCCGCGCACGCGGGGCAAATAATCACCCAGCGTCTTTTGCAGATCGAGTTTGCCTTCATCGTATAACTTCATTACCGATAAGGTGGTTGCCATGATCTTGGTAACCGAAGCGAGATCGTAGATAGTTTCAGGATATACCGGTTCTATGCTGTCGTAGGTAAGATAACCAAATGCTTTTTCATAGGCTATTTTACCGTCTTTTGCCACCAGCACCACGGCGCCGGGAATGGCTTTTTGTTTTATGGCGTCATTTACTATAGAATCGATGGAGGTGGTGAGTTTAACCTCATTAAAACCCAACTGGCTGGCAGGAATGGAAGGCAGCAGCCGTTTTGCAATAATGCCATCGCCAAATTTAAAAGAAGGGCAAACGGTTACCGGCAATTTACCACCGGCCAGAAAACGGCCGTGCAGAAGATCGCAGGCTGTTGTTTGGGTAATATCATCATCTTCATAAGCAGCTACCAACACCCGTGCATCGCACATATTTTTTATAGCATAGGGGTTGCCGAATACAAAAGTGATGGTCTTTTGTTGTTGCTGCAATCCCTGCATCAAATACAGCGCAGGTTTACTAATGCCGAAGTTGTTGGCAGGATAGCGGGCAAACTTATGCACTCCAATGATCACAACATCATACTGCGCTTTCAATTGCTGCAGCATTGGCGCAACCGCGGAGCTGTCTTTCTTATAATCGAAATAAAATACCTGCGCGTTATAATCACGGCGAACGTGTTCGGCGAAAACATTATCCTGCGTTAGGCCCACACCAACATAAGCAACCCGTTGTCCTTTGAACAAAGGGAAAATTGCCGGATCATCATTGCGTAACAGGGTAAGCGCGTTTTTGGCAATGGCCCGGCGCGTTGCAGCTACTTTGCTGTTAAGATCGGCCGTGAGGTTAGCCGTATCGACCGGGCGCCAGTTAGCCAGTCCATACCGGTACTTGGCGTATAACACTTTTCTTACGTGCTCATTGATATCGCTCCAATGTAATTTTCGTTTGCGAATGGCCTTACGAACTTTTTTTATACTGCCGGGAATATCGCCGGGCAGGCAAAGCATATCGTTACCGGCGATCAACGCCTCACGCGAGGCCTCGCCATCGGGAAAATATTTGGCCACCCCCTTCATTTCAAGCGCATCGGTAAATGTTAAGCCGTTATAGTGAAGCTCTTTACGCAGCAGTTGGGTAACACTGTTATAGGAGATGGAAGTAGGCCTGTGCATACTACTGTCAATAGAGGGTATGGCTAAGTGCGCCACCATAACGCTGCCAACGCCGGCTTTGAAGATCTGTTCAAAAGGATACAGCTCCATGGAATAAAGCTCAGATTTTGACTTATTTATAACCGGCAGATCGTAGTGGGAGTCAACATCAACATCGCCATGCCCGGGAAAGTGTTTGGCGCACCCCATAACTCCAACATCCTGCATGCCCTTCATATAGGCAATACCGTATTCGGCTACTTTGTATTTGTCTTCCCCGAAAGAGCGGTCGTTGATAACGGGGTTATTGGGATTATTGTTTATGTCAACCACCGGTGCATAATTCACCTGAATGCCTATTCGTTTGCATTGCTCGCCTACCACACGGCCGTATTCATAAATCAGCGACTGGTTCTGAACTGCGCCCATCATCATTTGCCGGGGAAGGCCAAGAACGCTGTCCATACGCATGCCAACCCCATTTTCGGCATCTATGGTCACCAGCAACGGGGTTTTGGCAACCGCCTGTAAACGGTTCAGGATGGTAGCCTGTTTTACCGGCGCGCCCTGAAAAAGACATAACCCGCCAATATTGTATTTGCGAATGGCCTCTTCAACCTGTTTATCATAAAATACGATCGTACGGTCGGCACCGATCGACGAAACCCGCACCACCATCAACTGGGCTATTTTCTGATTTCTTGATAACGTTCTGAAAACACTGTCAACCCAACGATCGGCAGCCGGGTCACCCGAAGAACGCTGTGCCATAACCTGACTGCAAACCAAACTGACCAATAGAAAAGAACCAATAGATTTGAACATATTCCTCATGTACATGAAGTGATTTTAATAAGGCAGAAATGAGCACCAAATTTAGTGTTAATAAGAGTTTGGAGCTATTAAAATTCTTCTAATATTGCATGCGTTTTTATGCGCGCGAAAGGCTGTAACCTATTGATCTTACAGCAGAAGAATTGAATGTTTTAACCAAAATGCCTGCCAGGTTCGCTGTATTAAGGGCTTGTTTTACTGCAGGCTTTTGAGCGCTGGAATATGCAATCAAATAATCTTACATTTGCCCCACCAAAAACCAGGAGTAGCCATTGGCCGATATCATTCAATTATTGCCCGACAACATTGCCAATCAGATCGCTGCCGGCGAAGTGATTCAGCGGCCAGCCAGCGCCGTAAAGGAGTTGCTGGAAAATGCCGTTGATGCCGGCGCCACTGAAATTAAATTAATTATCCAGGATGCCGGTAAATCACTGGTACAGGTAATTGATAATGGGAAAGGCATGAGCGAAACCGATGCCCGCATGTGTTTTGAGCGCCACGCTACCTCCAAGATCCGCAATATCGACGACCTGTTTCACATAAAGACCATGGGGTTCAGGGGCGAGGCATTGGCTTCCATTGCAGCCGTAGCCCAGGTTGAACTGAAATCGAAACGTGCCGATGATGAAACAGGCACCTATATAGAAATTGAGAACAGCATGGTAAAAACACAGGAACCGGTGGCCACCACCAACGGTACCAGTATTGCCATGAAGAATTTGTTCTTCAATGTGCCCGCCCGCCGTAACTTTTTAAAAAGCAATGCCGCAGAAATGCGGCACATCGTTGATGAGTTTATGCGGGTGGCCCTGTCGTTCCCCAATATCTTCTTCTCGCTTACCAGCGGTAACCAGCAGGTATTCCATCTTGAAAAAGGAAGCCTGAAACAACGCATAGTGCAGGTGCTGGGCCAGCATTATAATGCCCGGCTGGTAACCGTTCAGGAAAAAACAGATTACCTGAACATTTACGGGTTTGTAGGCAAACCCGACACGGCCAAAAAAACACGCGGCGATCAATACTTTTTCGTAAATAACCGGTTCATCAGAAGCGCTTATTTAAACCATGCGGTAATGAGCGCATTCAAGGAAATGATTCCGGCCGATAGTTTTCCGCTGTATGCACTTTTCATTGATCTCGACCCCGCTCAGGTTGATATAAACGTGCATCCTACCAAACAGGAGATCAAGTTTGAAGATGAAAAGATCGTGTATGCATTCGTGCAGGCAGCCGTTAAACACGCCCTGGCCCAGTTCAGCATTACCCCTACACTCGAATTCGATCTCGATCCCAATATTCAAAAGCTCGACGCCTTAAATAAGCCGTTTACCAACGATAAAAAGGATGCCGCACTTTCTTCTGACCTTGCCAAAGATTTTACACATAAGAACTCGGCCCATTTTATTCAACCTACCGATAAAAGCGAACTGAGGCACTGGAAAGATTTTTATGAACCGGGGGGAAATCAATCGGTCCCGCAGGGCGGGAGCAACAGCCAACAGGCAAATGAAAAACAGAACCCAGACTACGGCGGCTTTTCCTTCAATTCACAAAAAGAAGAAAAGTTTGAGTCGCTACTTGATAAACTAAAAAAACAGGACGGCGGTGACAGGCAGATACCTGCCCATAATTATACTCCGTTTGCCAAACAGCTGGTAGACGATAATGCCCTGCTTTTTCAGCTGCAAAGCACTTACATAGTGGCGCCAACAGCCCGCGGCTTTATGCTTATACATCAGCAACTGGCGCATGAGCGTATCCTGTACGAACGTTTTGCGGCAGCTACAAATGGCAAAAGCATTGCCACCCAACGCAGCCTGTTTCCGGTTACCCTGCAATTATCGGCTTCCGATGCCGTATTGCTGCAGGAACTGACCGGTGATCTTAACCAGTTGGGTTATCATATTGAGCCGTTTGGCACCAATGCATTCGTAATACAGGGCACGCCGGCCGATGTATCCACCGGCAATGAAAAGCTGGCAATAGAAAGTATTCTGGAACAATTCAAACATTTCAGCAGCGACCTCAAATTTTCGCGCCGTGAAAAACTCATTCGCTCATTGGCCTGGCAGCAGGCAATAAAACCCGGTACGCCGCTTGCGCTGGACGAAATGCGCGCACTCACAACCGACCTTTTCAAATGCGGGCAACCTAATGTTACTGCCAGTGGCAATCCAACTTATATTGAGTTTAAAAAAGACTACCTCGAGCAATTATTTAAGCGTTAACAACGACTGCCCTTTACTCTTTTTTCTCTTTTTATCTTCCCAGATATTATATCGCAGGTAAAACTGAAGGCTTTTATTTTTATCGAACTGGTAGGCTGAAGCAGGTGTAACCTGAAAGCTTACATAGTTGTTGAAAGCCTGGCTGTATTGCAGGCCCACCGTAAACCGGCTCCAGTAATAGCTCATATCAACCAGCAGCCGCAATTCATTGCCGTTCAACCGGCGTGAAAGCGAGTCGTTCCTGAACCTGGTATAATAATCCTCTATCACATATTCCTGTGCCGGCCCTACTGGAGTTACTATGCGTTTGACCTTTTCATAATGGGCAATACCGCTTAACAGGGAAGAATACTGCAACCCGGTTCCCATATAAAAATTCTTTAACGGGCTATGATAGATCGTGAGCGGCAGGTTGAAGTAATACAACTTACGGGCAGTGATAGAAGTGATCTCCTCACGCCAGTTTGGTCCCGGTTGATATTGTTTATCCTGGTACATTAAAACCGGCCTTATAAACTGCGGCGCCGAAAACTGCAAACCGGCCTGCACATAGGTTTTATTATTGAAGTGGAACTGAAAATGCGGTGAAGGAATATAATCTGAAATGGTATTTACACCACCATTCCTGTTATAGCCCAATGGCGTTTGGTCGCCAACCGGAAATCCCATGGGTAACGACAAACCCACAGCAAACATTTTATCCTCCTGCGAATGTGCATTTCGCGACGATTTACTTTTGGAAGTTTTGTTCTTTGCAACCTTGTCGGGAAACAGATCAGCTTCGGTATAGTAGGTGAATTCCCGTTGCAACACACCCGAAGGAGCAACAACAGACGCCCCTGTATAATCGATTTGGTAAGTTACGGGCGACTCTTTCAATTCAGATCCTGAAGAAGGTTGCGAAGGCAGCGTTATTTTGGGAACATATGTACCCCGGTTATTTGCCTTATCGTCCCTTTCAGGTGTATATATATCAGCGGCAGCGCCTTTCTGCGGTTTGCTTCTTCTGGTGTTTCTACCCTTATTCTCTGCCACACGATTATCATTCTCATTGCCGGCAATGAGATTTCTGCCGGGTCGGTTACCGGTTGTGCGGTTATTGGTTCCGGTATTATGGCCTGTTTTTACATTGCCGTTCTTAGATCCTGAAGTGTAAATTTTGTTTCGATCTACGGAAGTTTTGTTGTTATAGTTTGATGGGGTTTCGGTTGCTCCTTTGCTGTTGCTGTTACCTGTTAACAGGTTGGGGGGATTTTCATCGTTGCCGCTGCTTCCTGCTCTTTCGGCTTCCTCAATTGTTAAGGAATTATTCCGGTTTGCATTATTGGTAACTGCAATATTTTTTTTCGATCCTGTGCTATTATTAGCATCAGTGCTGTTATCGGTTTCAGTTTGCTGACCGTTGGTAACAGGCGTGTTTTTGCCGGCTGCCCCGGAAGTGGATGCATAAGCAGCGCCGGGCAAATTACCCCCGCCCTCAACATTTTTTTCAGTTGAAGCAACGGAAGGAACATTTTTGCTGTTAACGGTTTTAATGGTGCCGGCAACGGACTCACTACTTTTATCGGAAAGTAATGTTTTGCCCCCCAGCCATGTGCCTGTCACTACAGCTAAAATTATAGTGCCGGCAACCCACCAGCGGTATGAACCAAATGGGCCGCCCCCGCCCCGAGGCATGTTTTTATCCAGCAACACTTTCATTTGCTGCCAGTTTTGGTCGGGATCGTCAGGTGGCGGATGCTGCACCAGTTTCTCCGCTAAGTGTTTTTCGTATGGATGTTTAAAGTTCATCTCATTTACACTTGCAATGTTTGTAAAAGTTTTTGCAATTGTTTGCGGGCCTCGCTCAGGTGCCATTTGCTGGTGCCTTCACTAATACCCAATAGGTTAGCTATTTCCCGGTGATTGTATCCTTCAACTACATACAGGTTAAACACCGTTTGGGTAGCCGGTGATAATTTCTGTACGAGTAATAAAACTTCATGGGAAGACATTCGTTGTATTGCATCTGCATCAATGGCTGGTTCATCTACTTTCTCCAGTTCAATATGCGAGTGAAACTTGCTGCGTTGCCTTACAAAATCAATGGCTGAATTAATAACAATGGTTCTGACCCAGGTATATAAAGATGCCCGGCCCATATCATACGTATGAATGTTCTTGAAAACCTTCAAAAAGCCATTATGCAATACTTCAATTGCATCTTCCTGGTTACGGGTGTATCGCAGACAAATGGATGCCATAGGCCCGTAGAACTTCTTATACAAGCGTTCCTGGGCCTTGCGGTTGTTATTTATACAACCGGTTATGAGCTCTATATCAGTAGCATTGGTGGACAATCAAGCCTGTTATTTGGTTGTTCTTTACCCGTTTTTATACCCGGTAATACTCATGGAAAGCAGTCTTTTTAACCCATGCAGTTGACGAACAGGTACATAACGCATTAACTTTTCTATAAACTTGTTCCAACAGGTATCCTGTTAAACCTGAATCCTGCTATGAATGCAAAATTGCTCTTTAGTTTAACGGCCAATTGCCAGTTGCTGATAATAATACGGGGTATGATGCCTCTACGGTTGGGGAAGATCAGAGAAAATTTAAAAACTTTGTTAATACCGGTTCCTGATACCGGTCAGGAAGCGTTCAACACTCCGGCGGATGATACCTGCGCTGCCTGTGTGATTATTGATGAGAACCGAGAAAATCAGCAGCTTGTTCTTTTT
>CBIHPC010000257.1:0-9020 GCA_966211305.1 uncultured Niastella sp. | reverse complement strand
TGATGCGAAGCCTGAACGATACCATACGGCTGGCCAAATACTTTACCAAACAAACGGGTGCATTCGTGGCCTATGACAATGGCGCCACTACGCCGGCGCCTGCTGTAGCCAACAGAAGCAAATACAGCACATTTGTTACGGGAACCAGCGGTGAAGCGCCGGTACGGCTACTGACTTTTGCCCAGGTGAATTTCATTCTTGCCGAATCGGCTTTGATATTGGGTACGGCCGGTGATGCCGACACATATTATAAAGCAGGTATCAGGGCAAACATGGCAAAGATCGGTATGACCACAGCGGAGATCGATAATTATTTCGCTACCAATCCTACAGTAGTTACGCTGACCGGCACAACTGAGGAAATGCGTAAACAGATCATTACACAGAAATATATTTCATGGATAGGTAACGGTATTGAGGCATATAACGATTACCGCAGAACCGGTTACCCCGTGTTGTCAGTGGCACAAAATGCGGCAGGGCATAATCCTAATGTAATACCAACCCGGTTAACATACCCCAACGGTGAATTACAAAGGAATCCCAATACGCCCAATCCTATTACACGTACTGATGTAAAAGTCTGGTGGGCGAAGTAGGAAGCGGATCTTTTAATTCTTTAAATAATTACAGTATGAACATCAGCATATCTAAAACCGCATTTATTCTTATGAGCGCTATTACTATCAATAGCTGCAGTAAACAGGATATCGATCCGTTAATGGATAACCGGCCCGCTGTGCCCGTTTCCATTACGAATGCAACGGAGTTCAGGCCCGACCCTACGGTGACCACTTCGTTATCGGCTGGCGGTAAAATAGTCGTTGAATTGTCGATCCCGGCATCAACCGGAAGAACAATAAAGGAAATAACACGAATTGCCGCCAGCACATCATTTACCAAAATACAATCGGGCGGCTCAACAGGATATTATGAAAATGCACCCATTGCGGTGAATGGTACAACATATATATATAACACCACTGTTGCCGATTATTTTGTAAAGTTCCCTGTTTCAACAGCTAATCCTGCCGCAAAGGCCAACACAGAATTGGCGTTGCGTTTATATTTTCTGGTAACGCTCGATGATAATTCGCAGTTGGTTACGATGCCCGTACGCATTCTGGTACTGGCATAAATGTCTGCCCTCAAATTGAGCCATATGTTAAGGCGGGCCTTTCGCATAGCGGAAGGCCCGCCTTTTTTGCACCCATCTATTTTTTTTACTTTCTGTTTTCGACTGACAATATAGGTTCTGGATAGATTAATTAATATGTAAGTTCTTATCTTTGGCCTCCCTACCGTTAACCAGACCGGATGTACGAATGTGTATTTTGAGCGCATTGCGTTTGATCAATAAATTAAGCGAAAGATCAATTGCAATACCCGTAGCATCCCCTAAACCGTTACAAGAGAACGTACCAGCTTTTTAAAAATTAATTACATGATGCTTCATTTCAAATCATGAAAAGATCATGTATATATTATATGAGTTGCGTTGCAGCACTCTTATGGTTTATATGTTCTACTTTGTTATATCGTTGAATACGCTTTTTATACACTGTTATTAACCTGTAAATACTAGCTCCGATGAGAAAGTTCCTAATGTCCCTATGGTGCAGCCTATTGCTTCTTTCAGGAGAAGTGCTTGCTCAAACCAGAACCCTTACCGGGAAGATCACCGACTCCAATGGCAACCCGGTGCCTAATGCTTCCGTTTTTGTTAAAGGTACCAGGGTAGGTACAGTAACAAATACCGATGGCGGGTATTCACTAAATGTACCTGTTGATGCCAGAACGCTGGTTGTTTCATCGGTAAATATGCACCCTGAGGAGATCAGGATAGGATCAGCCAATGATTACAGCCTGATACTGAAATCACTTGATACTAATATGGAAGAAGTGGTAGTGGTAGGTTATAATACCATTGCAAAAAGGTCATTAACAGGTTCAGTAAGTAAAGTGAATGGTTCCGCCGTTTCAAATAAACCGGTTTTAAGTTTCGATCAGGCCCTTACAGGAAAGGCGGCTGGTGTACAGGTAAACACTTCATCGGGCCTTATAGGCGATAATGTGATCATTCGCATCAGGGGCGGCGCTTCGGTTTCTTCCGGCAGCAATCCGTTGATCGTAATGGATGGTGTTCCTTTAACGCAAGGCGACATAGGGCCGAATTACAATCCATCAAACGCACTGGCTGAATTAAATCCCAACGATATTGAAAGTATCGAGATCCTAAAAGATGCATCTGCCGCATCCATTTATGGTTCACGCGGTTCGGCCGGGGTAATTCTTGTAACTACCAAAAAAGGAAAAACCGGACAGAGCAATCTCAATTACGATAGCTACGTAGGCTTTAACGAGCCTACCCGTAAAATGAAAGTATTGAACGCGGCTGATTATATTACCACCGTCAATAAGTTAAGAACCAATGCCAGTTTACCACTTGCGGCAAACTATGGCGATTTAAATGGCGATGGCAAAGCCGATACGGTAAATACCGACTGGCAGGAAGAGCTTTTTCGCAAAGGACTGGTGCAGAACCATAACCTGGCAGTAAGCGGCGGTTCGCAGAAAGCCACTTATTTCGCTTCATTGAACTATAACGATGTACAAAGTTATATCGAGGCAACAGCACAAAAACGGGCATCGGCCCGGTTAAATCTGGCATCGAAGATCACCGACTGGTTGCAGGTAGGTGTAAATACACAGTATTCACGCATGAAGACAAACAACCTCGGCTCGGGAACGGGTAACTTTTTTGCAGCCATACCCTATGGACCGTTGATGGCCATGCCTAATATTCCGGTGTACGGCCCCGATGGGCAATATTATCCGGGTGTGGGTGGAAACAGCGCCTCGTTAAGTTACAGCATTCCCAATCCTGAAGCTGTTACACACTGGAACTATGAAGATCGCGACGCCCATCGCTTTATTGGTAGTGCGTTTGGTGAAATACAACTCATAAAAAGGCTTAAATTTAAAAGCCAGGTGAACATAGATCATTCCAACTCTGTAACGGATGGATACTGGAATAAAGAAATTGGAGATGGAAAGGGATCGGGCTTGCGGCAAACGATTTATACCGAAGCAAATACCTGGAGTTGGTTCAACACTTTAAATTACCTCCGCCAGATAGGAGCCGACCATGAGCTGAATGTATTGGCCGGTTCAGAATATACCCGCCGTACCAGTTCATATATTTACAACTATGGAAGCGGGATCAAAGACCCCGATTTCTTATTGATCGACAGGGCCAACTATGCTGAAGTGGGAACTCAAAATGGTATTGGCGGTATTGACGACGGACTGGCTTCATATTTCGGCTCTGTCAACTATGCTTTCAGAAAAAAATACCTTGCTCAATTCAGTTTCAGGGCTGATGGCGATAGCCGGTTTGGTGAAAACAAACGCTGGGGTTATTTCCCCTCCGGTTCTGTTGCCTGGCGGTTAACTGAAGAAGATTTTATGCGCCCCTTTGCTTATGTAAAAGACATGAAACTGAGGGCCAGCTACGGCGTTTCGGGTAATTCAGAAATTGGCTATTTCCCTTCCATCAGCACTTTTGAGGCCGGCAATTATGCCGATATTTCGATGCTTACCTTAAGTAACCCCGGTAACTCGGCCCTGCGTTGGGAACGGCACAAACAATTTGACATAGGTATAGATGCCGTGTTATGGAAGAATACCAGCTTTACGATTGAGTATTATAACCGTAAGACGATAGATTTAATACTGAATAACCCTGTGTTGGCCACATTGGGTTTCCCCGGCAATACAATTAAAGATAATGTGGGAGTGTTGCGAAGCCGCGGTATTGAGTTTACGGTTGGAACGCCTGTTGTACATAGAAAGAATTTTCAGTGGGATGTTAACTTCAACTTTGCCTGGAACCAAACAAAAGTGATCTCCACCAACCTGTTTGGCGATGATCTGTATGATAATAATGATGGAACTGCCACATTCTCCATTGGCCGGCCGGGAGAACAATTAGGCGTATTTTATCTTATGCGTTGGGCCGGCGTGAACCCCACCAACGGGTTGCCTACTTACATTGATATCAACGGCAATCAAAAGCAGTACGACAGAATATCAAATGCCAATGTGTGGACGATGGTAAAGGACGGTTCGGCCACCACTCCTATAGGTGCTACCGACCGCGTTGTGTTGAAAGGCAAAACTCCCTATCCCAAATTTTATGGCGGGTTTATGCAAACCTTCCACTACCTCAGCTTCGATGCCAGCATAGATCTGCAATATGCGTTTGGCTTTTATATTTATAACCAAACCAAATCGTACCTGATGAATTATTCCAACATCAGGAATAAATCGGAAGACGTTTTGGACGCCTGGTCGAAAGCGGGTGATAATACCGATGTGCCCCGTTTGTTTTGGGGCGATAATTTCTGGGCCACACAGGCATCGACCCGCTGGCTTGAGAAAGGTGATTTCGTTCGCATCCGTAATGTGCAAATTGGTTATACCATGCCTAAAACCATTACCAGCAGGATCAAAGTGAGCAGGATCCGTTTTTATGTGCAGGCCGGCAACGTGTATACATTTACCGGTTATACAGGTATAGATCCCGAAGCGAACAGCGTTGGTAATACGAATATTGGTTTGGGCATCGATAAAATGCGGCCTTATTTGCCCCGTACCTATACAATGGGCGTTAACCTTGGTTTATAAGTATGTTGAATTGCTTTCACAACAAAAATGAAAAAAGTTATGCGATATATATTGTGCGGTTTATTACTCATGACATTAGCAGGCAGCTCCTGTCATAAAAATGTGCTTGATATAGAGCCTAAAGACCTTTTATCGAGCGACCTGGCTTTTTCAACTCCCGCAAAAATTGAAGCGGCTACGATCGCAGCTTATGATGGTTTGCAGAACGCCGGTTTTTTATCGGGCCGCGCGCTGATCTACGTCGATCTGCTGGCCGAGGATATTTTGGATCGCAACGGCTTTTTTACCGATTTGCCGCGCTACAATCTTTTGGCCAATAGTGGTATTGCCGCCACGGTTTGGACGGCCGGTTACAATGCCATAGCGAAGGCCAACAGGGCCATAGCCGGTATTACCGCCAACAGTAGCAAACTTACCCCGGCTAAAGCCAGCGCTTTGATCGCCGAATGCAAATTTGTAAGGGCGGTGGCTAATTTCTACCTGGTGAACTTTTTTGCGCAGCCTTATAATTTTACTGCCGATGCTTCACATGCCGGCATTCCATTGATTACCGAAAGTTTTACGTTCAACGACCCTGGCGCCAATAAGCCAAGGGCAGGCGTAGGTGAAATTTATGCAACTGTCATCAATGACCTTACAGCGGCGCTGGCCGATCTGCCGGTGGCGTATACAGGTTACGCCGACAATGTTTACCATAACAAAACCCGCGGCACCAAAGCCGCAGCGTCTTCGTTGTTATCACGTGTATATTTATACAAAGGCGATTATGCCAATGCCGGAAAATACGCCCTCGATGTGATCAATGGCACATATGGCACCTTTGCTTTGAATACCGCAGTTAATGGCGCTTTTGGTGCGGGCAATTACCAAACGAATGAAACCGTATGGTCAATTCCCAACAATGTCGATGATAACCCCAACACCAATAATGCACTGCCGCAACACTACTCTCCGGCCGGCAAGGCCGATCTGATGATATCGCCCACCTTCCTCAACATTGCTACCAATAAGTATTTTGCCGCAGATGACAAAAGAAGGAACATGATCATTGCAGGTACAGGTGCGCTCAGTAGCCTGCGGTTTACCAGTAAGTATACCGAGGTGGCTACCCGCGGTGATTGGGCGCCTGTAATCAGGTATGCTGAGGTATTGCTTACCTATGCCGAAGCGCAGGCGCGTACCGCTACGGGCATTGATGCCGATGCGGTTGCCAAACTGAATATTGTACGCGACCGGGCACGTGCCAGTGAACCTGCATACACCACAGGCAGCTTTGCCAATAAAGATGAACTGATTGAAGCTGTATTGGGAGAACGTCGCATTGAGCTGGCTTTTGAAGGGCATCGTTTCTGGGACCTGATGCGGGTTAAAGCAAGTGTTACCAATAAATTCGATGGCGATGGCGTTAGTTTATTGCCAACGCAGCCATTCGGCGCTCAAAAGAATATCTTCCCCATTCCGCAGCTGGAAATAGATAAGAGTAAAAAAGTATTACTGCAAAACCCGGGATATGAATAAAGGGTTTGTGAGATTATATTAATAAAAATGGCCTCCCGATTGAGGGGAGGCCTTCGCTTTTTTACAACTTAAAGCACTATGTAGTTATTTCAGAAAAATCGCACTCAGTTTTTTTTCAAGCTCTTCACCGCGCAATCCTTCACCAATTACATTGCCATCGGGATCAATCAAAACATTGTATGGGATACCGGTGAAACCGAAAACATTTACCGCTTTGCTGTCCCAGAAAGCTAGATCGCTGACATGTGTCCATTTTAGCTGATCCTCTTTAATGGCCTGTATCCAGGGTTCTTTCTTTTTATCGAGCGATACGCCCAAAATAGTAAAGTTTTTGCTTTTAAACTTGTTAAAAACTGCCACTACGTTTGGATTCTCCGCCCGGCAGGGCGGGCACCAGCTTGCCCAGAAATCAACCAGCAGATATTTACCCCGGAATGCGCCTATGGAAACATTTTTGCCGTTCACATCGGGTAGTGTTAGCTCCGGCGCTTTTTTACCTGTCCAGGCATTTTCGAGCTCCTGTTGTTCTTTTATTTTGGCAACCTGTTCTTTGTAGGCATTGTATCGTTTCTTCATTTCGGCCAGGTTTGAATCGCCCACATATTTTTGCGTAAGGTTATTCAGGGCTGTTTCAAATTCGGGCTGCGGTAATGTTTTGGCGGAACGGCCTAAAACGAAAGCGGCAACAACCGGCTGGCTGGCATC
Source organism: uncultured Niastella sp. (assembly GCA_966211305.1). Lineage (GTDB taxonomy): Bacteria > Bacteroidota > Bacteroidia > Chitinophagales > Chitinophagaceae > Niastella. The sequence continues at coordinate 2,108 of CBIHPC010000257.1, read as the reverse complement.
GGCCATCATTCTTTTCATATACTCATTCAGCTCTTTGATGGCGGCATTCTTGCGGTTGGTAAAATTGAGGAGGGTACTGTCGGCTGCACCAATACGTTTCAGGCTATCGAGCTGGCCCATGGTTTGGTCGGCGCTGGCGCTTTTAACATCGTAGGTGAAAATGAAATCCTGCAGCTCACGGCTGGCCACTGAACCTGCTACTGTGTAAAATCTTTCATTGGCCATGTCAATATCAACAGTAATGCTGGGTACATCGTTAACAATAGGCACCATGGGGCCGTCGAGCACCACAATATTGTACATGCCTATATTCTTTGCCGGCCCTTTTAGGGTATACGTTCTTTTATCGGCAGAAACGGTCACTGAATCCAGTTGCACGGGCGGAAGGTCGCCGCCAAAAGGCACTTCATATAACAGCAGGGTTATATTTCCATTTTTAACAGCTTGCGGGTACACGCTGGCTACCTTATCCAGGTTGGCAACATTTCCGGTTACCTCCAGCGTTCCTTTTTCTTTTTGGGAACAGGCGCTAACCGTAACCATTAATAACAACAGGAGCCGGTTCTGAATACGTTTCATCTATCTGGTTTTTGTTAATTGTTATTGCAGTTTTTTTAGAAGGATATCGTTGGTAAGTTTTGGATCGGCCTTACCTTTTGATACTTTTTTTACTTCGCCTACAAATAACCCGATCAGTCCTTTCTTTCCCTTTTTATATTCCGCTACTTTATCGGGCATTTTGTTCAATACTTCCTCTATCCATGCTGCTACATTGCCTTCGTCTGAATCCTGGATCAGGTTCAGCGCTGAGGCAATTTGTAAAGGCTGTTTGCCGGGTTCTTTCAGCAGTGCAGCGAATATTTTGGTAGAAGCTACCGAAAAGTTCACCTGGTTGCTATCGATAAGGGCAATCAGCGACGCTATGGTTTCGGGCCGCACGGGTAATGCGGTAATTGGTTCACCGGTTTCATTGAGCCACGATTTAATGGGGCCCAGCATCCAGTTGGCGGCTGCTTTGTAATTGGGCGAATGGGCGGTTATCTGTTCAAAGTAAACAGCCAGCTCTTTTTCATCGGTGATAACCCGGGCGTCGTACTCGGGTAATTGTAACTGTTGGGTATAACGCGCTACGCGTTCTTCGGGTAAAGCGGGAATAGAGCTGCGTACTTCCTGCAGCAGGTCATCCGTTACCACAAACGGCGTAAGATCGGGATCGGCAAAATACCGGTAATCGTTAGCGTCTTCTTTGGTTCGAAGGGCAAAGGTGGTGCCATTGCCGGCGTCGAAACTTCGGGTTTGTTGAATTATTTTTTCTCCCGACTCAATAAGGTCTATCAGGCGTTTTGCTTCAAACTCTATGGCGCGTTTTACGTTGCGGATGGAGTTGAGGTTTTTCACTTCAACCTTCGTGCCCAGTTTGGTATCCCCTTTTTTGCGTACTGAAATATTGGCGTCGCAACGCATACTGCCTTCCTCCATATTGCCATCGCAGATCTCGAGGTACCGCAACAGCTTTCTCAATTCGGTAAGGTAAGCGTATGCTTCATCTCCGCTGTGAATATCGGGTTCCGTTACTATTTCCACCAATGGTACGCCGGCGCGGTTATAATCAACACAGGTGTTTTTATCGTCAACATCGTGCAGGCTTTTACCGGCATCTTCTTCCATATGGATGCGGTTCAACTGAATATTACGGGTGCCTTCCTGCGTGCGGATGGTAACATAACCGCCCTGACAAACAGGGGTAGTATGCTGTGAAAGCTGGTAACCTTTGGGAAGATCGGGATAGAAATAGTTCTTACGGGCAAAATAATTATGCCGGGTGATGGTGCAATTACAGGCCAAACCTATTTTAACGGCGTAGGAGATGGCTTTTTTGTTCAGTTTGGGTAAGGTGCCGGGGTGCGCCAGCGTAATGGGACTGATATGCGTATTGGGATCGCCTCCAAAAGCCGCGCTGTCGCCGCAAAACAATTTACTGTTCGTTAGTAACTGGGCATGCACTTCCAGGCCTACAACAACCTCATATGCATCGTAATTTGTCGACATATTATTCTGATTGCCTAATGGTGAAAAATCAGACAAAAATACCTTATTTCCGGCAATGG
>CBIHPC010000256.1:0-9045 GCA_966211305.1 uncultured Niastella sp. | reverse complement strand
TGTTGGAAGGAGATAAAAAAGAAGACAGAATTATTGTTTACTGCTCTAACGAAGGCGGAACCTGTTACGGGGGCATTCCAGTTGTGCCCACTTACAATAGGCAATTTGATGAGAAAGGAAGATATGCGGAATATGTGCAGAGGGCGGTTTCAAATAAAAACTGGGTAATAGCAGAGACCCTACAAATAAAAAACAAACAGAAAAAATATTGGATCATTAAGAAAGCTTTTGACATTGAGGATGTAAACTGCAAAAAAATAAATTGCGATAGTATTATTCAAACCTATGTCACAGGTCCATTAAGTATTTTGGAATTTCAGGCAGAAACAAAAAAATTAAATATAGACCTGGGCTTTTGACTTTAAACATGCAAAAATCAATATCATTTAGTTTTCACTTTTGTCTTTTTATACCAGAAGAATATAATGTGGATAAAATAACCGGTTTGCTAAAAATTGAGCCCGCGAAAAAATGGATTAAAGATGAAGCAAACCCAAAGCCGCTCTACAGGGACAGTAGCGGGTGGGAAAAAAGCAGTGCAGAAGTTTTCAGTTTTGGATTCGATGAACCTTTTAGTAACTTTTTAAAAGAGTTAGAGTGCGCGTGGCCATCCATTAAGCAGCTAATAACCGAGGATAAATTATCCTGTAAAATGGATGTTGTAATTAAGATATATGAAGGATCTACCATGCCTGGTATCTGCATTGACGAAAAGATATTAGCCATTTTGTCTTCAATTAACTGCAGTATAGATTTTGATATGTATGATTTCAGGAAAAATACTTGCGAATAATATGGTTAATTTAAATAAACCATTAATTATATAAAAAATCGTGATCTTGGCGACAATCTTTGTAACCAGGTTATAAATCAATACAATTGCATAACGTACGTACAAAATAGGTTTTAAAACTGAATTCGGTCTTGAACAGGATGTTGAAGCAGGCTTAATGTGGTAGTTTTATGGCATATAAAAAAATAGAAATTGGTGAATTGATCGATCCGGTAATTCAATGCGGTGATAAGCTGATCGTTAATGTTGATAAAAAAAAGTCATTGCTGGCTGGTGTTTTTTTTGTGGGCATATTGATTGTTATATTAGTACTTTCAATTTCTGAATTTTCTGGATTGCCTATCTGGGTATTGTCTCTTATGATATTAATTGCCCTTATCATCATGATGTCTAATTTATTAAGTCGGAATCCGCTTATGAAGATCGATAAGGAGGGTGTTACATTTAAGAATAAAGAATTTTATAGTTGGGATAGTTTTGAAAAAATAGTATATGATAAGGATATGTCGAATGAGGGTTCTAGTTATTTTAGATTTTATCTAAAGGAAAAGAAAGAGAAAGAATTGGTGAATGATGGCTTTTTGGATCAGCCCATATCGGTCATAGCAACTTATATAAATAAGTATATTAGAAAATAATGTACCATTAAGGTGCTGTTGTTTATTGCCCCTACCCGTCATTGGTATATGCCTTTGGATAATAAAACTAGAGGTGAGCGTTCTTTCCACACACCCTTAAATAACGAACGCATACACCGCATGGCCCGTATGCCAGATGGGAATATCGGGCTCACAGGCACCAGCGAAGAGCCCGGCGGCATCGCGCAGAAACCATTTATTGCATAGACCTCTACGCATTCCCGCCACCACTTTCACATACAAATTCCTGTAGTTCACATACGATTTCTTGTATATACAATCCGGCGGTTGTACTTTCGTATCGTTCTATACGCGGATCTATTGAAAACTATTTCAACCCCTCATTACCATGAAAGAAATCTTTACTAACATCTGTTTGCATCATGAATGTTTTGCAAAATTCAGCCTGCTGTAAATAAACAGGTTTTATTTACAGCCACTCTACAGATGAATTCCCCCTGTTAGTGCGTGTTTTTTGTGTCAGGAATTCTCCTGTATTCATGCTATTGCTTTTATAGTGCATCGGTTTGCCCGGAGCGGCTGATGTACCAGGTCTGCATTTCTTCAGGCCTGGGACGATCTCTTATTTTGTATACAACCCCTTATTATAATGAAGCCCAAATCGCGCTTGTTCTTTGCTCAATTGGTTAAAAGCGCCAATCTTATTTCCTGCAGGCATGTAATTGCCCGATATACGTTACTTGTATTGCTATTACACTTTTGTTACTCCGGTTCATCGCAGGAACAAGTGACTCCAATAGGCAATACCCAGGTGCAGGAAGGAAAAATTGTTGAGGCCAACTATAACAGTTTTCCTTCCCGGGACTTAATGAGCGCCGAAATGTGGGCCAAAATAAATCCCGGCAAACCCTATACTGCCGGCCGTGCAGCCTGTTTCAAAACATTTGGTGACGACAGTGTGAAGTATGCCGAAGTGATCGAAAAGCGAACTGCCCTGCAAAGCTATTATATCAATCCGGCCAGGCCATCGGCGTTTAGCCAGGTTACTGCACTTTATCCTATCAACTTTCAACGGAACGGGGAATGGCTGCCAATCGATGCAAAGTTGAAACCCATGGGGAATAATGTCTTTGAAGCGCCTGACCAATGGAACCCGGTGGGTATCCAGGTAAAAGACCATAAGACTTACATTCAGATCTCTAACGGCAAAGTTCAATTCAACAACTGGACGTTATACGGTGTGAATGGAAGCGACAGAACGCAACTGGCAATAGCCAACTGGAGCAATTTCACCATTGGCGCCGATGGTATTCGCATTATAAATATTTTTCCCGGTATGGATGCGGAAATGCGGGTAAGCAGGGGCGGTGTAAAAACCAGTTTTATCATTCATGAGTACAGATTTGCCCAATACAGGGAATTGTATTTTGAAGATGCCATGCAAGGCCTTCGCGATAACGGGCTGTATTTTCAGGATAAAGACAATGCAAAAACCAGGGCTGAAGCCGTATATGCCGATGTGGCCGACGAAACATCGGCCATTAAAATTGCGCCCGCGTTCGGGTACGTAAAAAATAACCCATCGTTTGTTACTCATTTTCCTTACCATATTTCGGGCAATAAGCTGGGTATCGCAGTACCTGCTGACTACATTATCAATAATCTGCCATCGGGCGATGTGGTCATAGATCCATTGGTTCAAAGCTCCAATACCATAGCACAGTCACTGGTTGGCTTTATGTTTAACGCCAGTTGTAGTTATGCCAATTCCTGCGATTATACGATACCGGTTACGCCACCCGCCAACAGTACCGTTACTGCAATCGGTGTAGAAGTACATATAGTCGCCACTGCACCATGTGGCAGGGAGAATGTTGCTTACCAGGTATCTTCCGGTGCATGTTATAGTCCCAGCCCCGGCCTGGCATATATAACCGGTGTTACAGGGGTAGGGACTTATTGGTCGGGTTTTTACAGCCGCCCTGCTTTAGTTGCCTGTATGCCGGCGCCATCCTGTACGCCTGCACCGGTTAATTTCAATTTTAGATTATTGCGGACCTGTGTGGGACCTGCAGGTTGCGACAATACCTGTATCGGCCTCGTTGATCCGCTGGCAATCCTTATTCAGGGGAGTACGGCGGAGCTTACTGCCATTAATGTTACTCCAAATCCTTTATGCCCCGGTGGTACCATTAACTTCAGTACATCCCCCACAAATGGGGTACCGCCATACGGTAATATCCAGTGGAGTTACAGTAACACCTTTGCCTCAGTAATAGGAACAGGTGCTTCTGTTACCGTTCCAAATACATTTGCACCGGGAACGTATCCCATTTATGCCAGGGCAACCGATGCCTGCGGGGCAGTTGGTCAAACCAATACAACATTTACGGTCAATCAACCACCGGTAGCCACACTGCCTGCCGGTGAAACCATTTGCAATGGCGCAACCACCAATATTACACCTGCATCGAGTGAAGCTGCAACAACCTATAGCTGGACGGTAGTGCAAACCGGCGTAACCGGCGCTTCGGCCGGTACCGGATCTACCATAGCGCAAACGCTTACGACTACCGGCACAACACCGGGCACGGCTGTGTATACCATTACCCCAACCGCCAATGGATGCCCCGGCGCTCCTATAACCTATACGGTTACGGTAAAACCGGTGAATAATGTATTGTATGTGGATGCGGTGAATGGTAATGACGCCAATTGCGGCGATGCCTGGACGAATTCTTTACAAACATTGTCGGCCGCTTTGAAAATAGCAAAAACCTATAATTACGTCGATAGCATCCTGGTGGCAAAAGGTACCTATTATCCCACAGGTGCACAGAATGGAACCAACAGGGACAGCAGCTTTCTTATCCAACGTGGCAAATTGAAATTTTTCGGTGGTTACCCCAATGGCGGCGGCGCCCGGGATGTAACAGCCAATCCCACAGTGTTAAGCGGCGATATAGGTGCAGCGAACGATAGTATCGATAATAGCTATCACTTAATGGTGATTGTGGACGTTCCCGCCGCTGCCGATAGCATCGTAATTGACGGCTTCACTTTTACAAAGGGAAATGCCGACGGCGGCGGACTGGTTATGTATGGAGCTCAGAATTTATACCAGGGCCATGGCGCCGGATTATATATGCAGTACAATCAGAATGGCCAGAAAACCGCCTTGCGTAACCTGACGTTTTTGGCAGGTACCGCAAGAATATTGGGTGGCGGAATAGAACTGGTTTTCTCTTCCCCGTATATTCAGAACTGTGAGTTCAGGAATAACCGTACCTATACCTTCGGGGGCGCCCTGGCGAATGATCATGCTGCCAGTCCTTATGTTACGGACTGCAGATTTACAGGGAATATAGCCAATAACGCCGGTGGTGCGGTATTTACCCAGGAATCCGCTTCCCGGCCTGTATTTATCAATTGCAGTTTTACCGGCAATAAAGCCACTACACCAACTGCTTCCGGTACTGCATATGGCGGCGCTATGTATAACAGGACCACAACCGATGTTACTATTACGAAATGTATTTTTACCGCCAATAGCGCTGTTAGCGGCGGGGGCGTCATATTTAACAATAGCAATTCTATTGTAAGAATTACTTATGGGGTCTTTGATAACAATATATGTGTAAATGCTGCCGCGAATGCCGGCGGTGGTGCATTGCAAATTAACTCTGGGGCCATTCATATTTTTAACAGTGTCTTCACCAACAACACAGCCGGCGGTACGGCCGGTGAAGGTGGCGGTGCTTTAATGGCCTATGGCGGTACAGTCTATTGTTATAACGTTACATTATTGGGTAACGCTACACTAAGCTCCGCTAAGCCCAATGCAAATGGGATCAGCATTCTGGCCGGTGCAACGTGTTATTTTAATAACAGTATTGCCTGGGGTAACCCGGCCGGTCAGCTACATAACCTCGGAGCCTTTAATAATTATCATTCACTGATAAAAGGAACGGCGCCTGCATTGCCCAATCTCGATCTCGACCCGCAGTTTGTAAATGCCGGTAACCCAATTGGCGCCGATGGCGTTTGGGGAACAGCCGATGATGGTTTGCAATTAACGCCCTGCAGTCCCGCCGCCAATATGGGCGATAATATAATGGTGACCGAATTGTTCGATATCGCAGGTAATACCCGCATATTCAATACCAAAGTAGATATGGGCGCCTATGAGTTGCAAACGCCGGTATCACCGCTGGTTTTCACCAATGTGGTGAAAACCTATGGTGATGCCGATGCGCCTATGCCCAATTTTACCAACTGTTCGGGCCTGCCCACAACGTTCACTATTGCCGATAATACCATCGCTTCTATAGTAAGCGGTAACCTGCATATTCTGAAAGCCGGCGCCACAACGGTTACCGCGCATACCATTAACGGTACGCCCGATGTTACGGTAACGCTGACCGTAAATCCAAAACCGGTAACGGTAAGCCTGATCCCAACTGTTACCAAAGTATATGACGGCAATGCCAATGCAACCATCAGTGCTGCCAACCTGCAACTGGCGCCGGGTGATGTGGTAGGCACCGATGATGTGGCGATCGCATTAAGCAGCAATACCGCCTTATACGATACAAAGGATGTTGGTACTGGCAAAACCGTAACTGTTCCCCTGGCAAATCTCAATTTAACCGGTACTACCGCCGCCAATTACGTCATTGCCAATGCAGTGGACGTGAACGCCGCTATAGGTATTATTACTCCATTGGCTGTTACTATAACAGCTGATGCACAAACGAAAGTGTATGGCGATGCCGATCCCGCGCTTACCTATACCGTTTCTCCGGCCATTGCGCCGGGCGATGCGTTCACCGGTGCTTTAACCCGCGCGGCGGGTGAGGATGCAGGCGTGTATGCCATCAGTCAGGGAAGCCTGGCGTTGAGTAGCAATTATACGCTTACTTACAATGGCAATAATTTAACAATAACGCCCAGAACAATAACCGTAACCGTTGATGCCAAAACAAAAGAATACGGCGATGCCGACCCGGTTTTAACTTATACGTATACGCCGGCCCTGGTGGGCGCCGATGCATTCACCGGTTCCCTGGTTCGAAACGCCGGCGAGAATGTGGGGCCATATGCCATCACGCGGGGTACACTTGCCCTGAGCAGTAATTATACCCTCGTATTTACAGGTAATAATTTCACCATTACCGCAAAAACGATAGCGGTAACCGTTGATGCCAAAACAAAGATCTATGGCGATGCCGACCCTGCGCTGACGTACACCTACACACCGGCCCTGGTGGGCGGCGATGTTTTCACCGGCTCGTTGGTTCGAAATGCCGGTGAAAATGTGGGCCCCTATGCCATTAACCAGGGAACGCTTGCGTTGAGCAGTAATTATACCCTCGTGTATACTGGTAACAACTTAACCATTACGCCAAAAACGATAACGGTAACCGTTGATGCCAAAACCAAGGTCTATGGCGATGCCGACCCGGCACTGACTTATACCTATGCGCCCGCATTGACCGGGACCGATGTTTTCACCGGTTCGCTTTTACGCACAGCCGGGGAAAATGCAGGTGTTTATCCCATCAATCAAAATACACTGGCGTTGAGCGCCAACTATACACTTGTATACATTGGCAATGATGTTACCATTACACCCAAAACAATAACCGTAACGGCCGATGCGAAAACAAAGATCTATGGTGATCCTGATCCCGTATTGACCTATACCTATACGCCTGCATTGGTGGGAACCGATGTATTCACCGGATCGATCAGCCGGTTACCGGGCGAAAATGCGGGCGCCTATGCCATCGGTCAAAACACGCTGGCATTAAACAGCAACTACACGCTCGTGTATAGCGGGTCTGACCTTATTATCAACAAAGCCGTGTTAACGGTAACTGCGGCCGATGAAACCATTTGTTTAAGCGATGTGCTTACAACCGTTCCGGTAATGTATACCGGTTTCAAAAATGGCGATAACGCTTCATCGCTTACAACCCGGCCGGTTGTACAGATCCCACGTTACAATGGAGCTGGTAATTATCCGTTGGCTCCGCAGGGCGGCGTGTCGGGCAACTATACATTCAATTATGTTAACGGGCAACTTACCGTATTGCCCGAACCGGCAGGCAGTATTACGCAAACGCAAATAGGACCGGGGATAGTAAATACGCCGGGCGTTGCAAGCGGTGTACAATTGAGTGCGCCCACAGGCCCCGGTTATACCTATGCCTGGAGCACGGGTGAAACCACATCAGCAATCGTGGTGAAAGTGAATGCCGCTTACCAGGTGCAGGTCACCCATCCGTCAGGATGTTCAATGCGGTTCACTACCCGCGTACTTCAGCAAACATTGATCATTCCCAATATATTTTCACCCAACGGCGATGGCATTCACGACAGGTGGGTGATAGAAAACCTGCAAAATTTCCCGGGCAATGTAGTTCAGGTGTACAACCGGTATGGACAGGCTGTATTTAAAATGACCAATTATACGCCATGGGATGGTAAAGTGAATGGTAAGGAAATGCCGGTGGGTACCTACTATTATATTATCGATCCGAAGAACGGACAAAAACCGGTTACGGGTTATATTGACATTATCAGGTAATAAGGTATTAATAACGATATACAATGAAGAAAATATTGTTGTTTGCAGCGGGTATGTATGTAAGCTGTGTTGTTTCAGCACAACAAAGGGCGCACTATACCCAGTACATTCTCAATAACTACATTCTGAATCCCGCTCTTACGGGAATAGAAAATTATACCGATGTGAAAATAAGCGGTCGCGACCAGTGGGTGGGAATGAGCGGTGCACCGCGTACTGCCTATGTGACCGCGCATATGCCGTTGGGTAAAAAAGATCTGAAAACAACGGCCACTTCGTTTGAAATTCCCGGCGAAAATCCACGAGGCAGCGCTTACTGGGAGTCCTACACGGCTTCCGAACCGCACCATGGGGTGGGTATGAGTGTAATAAACGACCGCACCGGTAATTTCAACCGGTTCACCGCCAACGTAAGTTATGCCTATCATATTGGTTTAAGTGCACGAACGAGCCTCGCGGCCGGATTTGCCGGCGGCATTACTTCCGTTGGCCTGAATACCAACGGCAAAGCCTTTTTCGGTTCCGACCCGGCCGACCCCGCTGTTGGCGGTGCGGTAGCCAAAGAACTGCGAAAGTTAAAGCCCGACTTTTCTGCCGGGCTTTGGTTATATTCCGCTGATTATTTTGTAGGATTATCGGCCCAGCAACTGGCGCCGCAAAAGCTGGCCTTTGTTGATGACGCCACTTTTAAATCGACCGGCAAACTGGTGCCCCATCTTTTTATAACGGCCGGTTACCGGTTCCTGTTGAATGAAGATATCAATGCGCTCCCTTCTGTAATGGTGAAATATATCAATGGCGCTTTTAAGAACGATTACCAGGCCGAAGCAAATGTAAAATTACAATACCGCGACCTGTTATGGGTAGGAGGGAGTTATCGCCAGTTCGACGGCTATGCCGCCATGCTTGGTTTGAATGTGGGCAATACGTTTAACATTGGTTATGCCTACGATTTTACAAAGACCGATCTGCGCACGTACAGCAGGGGAACTCATGAACTGATGATCGGTTTTCTTATTGGTAACCGCTATGGCGATACCTGTCCGCGGAATGTGTGGTAG
>CBIHPC010000255.1:0-9064 GCA_966211305.1 uncultured Niastella sp. | reverse complement strand
CTGATAGCGTATGCAAGGCCATTTGAATGGCTTTTGCAACATCACCGGCCACGGCTCACACCGCCGCCTGCCGATATGATAATGAACGGCCGCGGGGTGTATGACCAACCGGGCGGCCCGCCGGAAGGGCCGGGGCGGGGACCGGGACCGAGAAACATGCGCATCGATATCGTAAGCATTTTTTTATACATTATGACCATTGCGCTGGGTATGGCCATACAGGTAACACGCCAGTGGCGTAACTCCCTTCAGCGAATAGCCCGGGCCGAGGCAGATAAGGCGCAGGCAGAGCTTTCCTTTTTAAAAGCACAGATCAACCCGCATTTCCTGTTCAATACGCTGAACAATATTTACACACTGGCCATAACCAAAAATGAAAGAACGGCCGATAGCATCATGAAGCTGTCGAACATTATGCGGTACGTAACGGATGATGTTTCGCAACACTTTGTTCCGCTGCAACTGGAAGTAGATTGCATCAATGATTTTATTGAATTACAGCGGTTGCGGCTGAGCAAAAAGGTAACGGTTGATTTTACCATAAAGGGCCAGCTTGAAAATAAAAGCATTGGACCTTTATTACTGATAACGTTTGTGGAAAATGTATTCAAATACGGCATCAGCAACCACGAGCAAACTACCATCACTATTCAATTGACCGCCGACGAGCGCAGCATTACATTCTACTGCCATAATAAGATCTTTACACCTGCAGGCTCACAGCAGCGTACGGGTATAGGTATTGCCAATGCCCAAAAGCGCCTCGATCATTTGTACCCTAACAAACATTTATTGAATATAACCAACGAAAACGGTTTCTTTTCCGTAGAGTTGATCTTACTAGCCTAAACTGTTTCGTTATGCAATTGAAATGCGTTGCCATAGATGATGAGCCGCTGGCCCTGGAGCTGTTACAAACTTATATTGCGCGCTTTCCGCAATTAAAGCTGCTTCATACGTTCGACGATGCCGTTTCAGCAGTTGAGTTATTACGTAATACAAAGGTAGACCTGCTGTTTATAGACATCAATATGCCCGATATTTCTGGTATTGATCTGGTACGTTCTTTGCAAGAAAAGCCACTGATCATCTTCACCACGGCACACCGGCAATTTGCCATAGAGGGGTTTGAACTGGATGCGGTGGACTACCTGCTAAAGCCTATCAATATCGAGCGGTTTACCAGGGCCGTACATAAAGCGATCGATTATCATAAGTACAAGAACACACCGGTTCAAAATGACAACGACTGCTTATTCGTACATTCAGAATATAAGCTGGTAAAGATCCTGTTGAACGAAATCGAGTATATTGAAAGCCTGGAGGATTATATCAGGATACATATCACCGGCGCCAAACCGGTATTAACCCTGATGTCGATGAAAAAGGTACTGGAAAAATTGCCTGCCGACAAATTCCAAAGAATACATCGTAGTTATATTGTATCTGTTGCCAGGGTAAAAGCCATTCAAAACCGGAAGGTACAGTTGACAGCCGGAACTGAACTACCCATCAGCGACAGTTATGTGAGTTTTATCAACCACTGGAAAAAAAGTTGACAACAGAAAGCGCCGTTTCCCCGATACATTTGCCGGTTTCGTCTATAACATTATTGCGATACTTAATATTGGACCTAATTTTAGGGTGAAACAGGAGCAATTTTGTTTATACAGTAAGGTTACTATAGTTTAGCTGCAAATCTTTCTTTTCGATAGTACAACGCATCCGACCCGGCAACCTGTTTATCCGTTGTATCGTAGAAGAAAGAAACAGAAAACATTTAATCCATAAAACACCTGTATGAAGAAAACGCTCAGTTTGGCAACCGGCATCCTCCTGTTAATAACAGTTCTGGCAATTGCCTGTAAAAAAGACAGTGCAAATGATGATACGCCAGCAACGGTCGATTGCAACACCATTACCACAACCTTCTCCGCAAACGTTCTTCCATTAATGCAAACGAGTTGTGCAAAATCAAATTGTCACAATGCTGCCAGTGTAAATGGGCCCGGAGCGCTTACAAACTATACACAGATCTTCAATGCGCGGGCACAGATCCGTACGGCGGTAGCAAGCGGCAATATGCCAATGGATGCAACGTTCAGCGCACAACAAAAAGCCATTATTACCTGTTGGATAGACGCCGGCGCGCCTAATAATTAAAAACCTTACCACGCATAAAAGTGAGCTTCGAAAAAAAGAGCAGCTATAAGCGCAATTGTAACCTTCAAACATCGTCAAATAAGCATAAAGAAATTTTTGTAACTCGTTTTTCATGGGTGTTACTTTTAAAGTGCAAAGCCCTGTTTCCACAGGGCTTTTTCTATTTACCCTTCAAAAAAAAATTATGCAGAACCGGACCGGTCATTAAACCTTTCTTAAAAACCGCCTTCTTACTATTTACAGCGGGTACAGCCTTTTTTGAATTATTTCAATACAGTATAATGGCCGGCATTTTTTATTGTTGATATTTCGCTGATAACCAGTACCCGTAAGTTTTTTAACATTTCATATTCACATTCTGTCATCGTCTTTGCGTTAAATCAAATAACTATCGACTACTTCTACTTTTAATTCACCGTTTACTGTTCACCAAAACAATTTGTTCATGGCCTCTTTCTACCCGACTAAAAAACCAATACATGAAATTGTTTTCCGGAAAGGCCATTGCATTTACATTTATAGCTTGCAGTTTTGTTAGTTCCTTACGCGCACAGGTAATTGTTCCTAAACATGAAATAGGGATTGGAGGCGGCGTATTCGTTTATCAGGGCGATCTAACACCTGAGGACGCAGGCGCATTTAAATCGCCGGGCTTTGCATTCAACCTTTTTTATAATCGCATTCTATCGCGTTCATTTTCTTTACGCACGAACCTGGCCCATGGTAAACTAATGGCCGATGACACCAATTACGATAGCCCCGAATGGCGGCAGCACCGCGCGTTCCGGTTTGGCACCCGGGTAACGGAAATTTCAGAATTACTGGTTTGGAATATTTTAGGTAATAATTATGGTGAAAGAAAAATAGTATCTCCTTATATTTTTGGCGGGGTAGGCCTCAGCGCATTACGCATAACCCGCGATTTCAGCCGCATGAACTATGATTATTTCACGCTTGATCACACGATGCTTCAGGGGTTGGCCACAGACTCAGCGCATAACCTGCCTGGCACCATTGCCGTTATTCCCGTTGGCGTTGGTTTGCGATACCCCATCTCAAACAAACTATCGGTTATGGCTGAAGGATCGTACCGGTTCACCTTCAGCGATTATATCGACGGATTCAGCAAATCGGTGAACCCCGATAAAAACGACTACTATACCAATATTTCAATTGGGTTGATTTACACCTTTGGAAAAAGGAGCACGCTCGACTGCCCGGTTATTCGCAAATAAAAATTCTTAGAACTGAGAACTAGTGACGATATGAAAAACCAAAAGTCCCCCGGCGAGGCCAGGGGACTTTTTTATTTATTATTACTTAAACAACTTTTCTAACCATTTGCCGGCAACTGTGCCACCGGCGTATTGATCATTTTGGAATGAGCGATATAATTTGAATCGGGACTATATAAAAACAAACAGCTGCCATCTTTTATGGTATTGATAATAGCTTTATGTACTGATGGCGGTATGGCGGGGCAGCCAAGGCTACGCCCTAAAAAGCCTTTCATTGCAATTATTTTCTCATTTACATAGGTAGCCGCATGCATTACAATGCTTCTGTTATATGCATTGTCATTTATGCCGGCTTCCATACCCTCGAGCCGCAATGAATAACCATGTTCGCCCTTATAGGTGTTTCCTGTTACGAAAAAGCCAAGGCTGCTTTTAAAACTGTTAAGATCGTTTGAAAACCTGGTGGCCATTTCTTTACCGGAATTGCGGCCATGCGAAACATATGTATTGAACAGCAACTCTCCTGTTGTTACATCAATTATGAATAATCTCTTTTTTGAAGAAGGCAGGCTAAAATCTACTATCGAAAGCAGATTGTTCTTCTTTAACCCGCCATTCGAAACCATATCGGTATAGCCCTGTAAACCATAGTTAAACGCCTCCTGAGACAACCCAAGGCTATCGAGTTTCATTTGGTTGTACAATAAACTATATTGGTTACCAGTGTAAGCGCCGGTAATAGCTGAATCTTTTACAGCAATAGCTGTATCGGCTTTTTTCTTATGCAACAGATCAGCAGCCGGAACTGCGAACATAAAACATACTACAACCAGTAGTAACAGCGGAAAAATCAAGATCCTGAATTTGGGATAGTTGGATTTAGGCATTCAAATTCTTTTTGGCTTACACACGTGCCGGTTAATGAATATTGATTACACTCATTACAACACAACATGGCGCAAGAGGTTTGCCAAATAAACCCGTTAAGTAAACTTTAACAGTTATACATATCAATGTTGTCAGCTGTTAATTACCGCTTTATTAATTATCTTTCTCTGCCGCCTCACGCATCTTTTCCTCTGCCTCCCGGGCCTTAGCCTCGCGTTTCGCCTTCTTTCTAAAATATCCCCGGAATAAAAAATTGTGCTGTAATGCCTCCAGGTCTTCATCGAGTTTACGGCTGCCTGAGTTCAGGTTTTCCAATATGGCTTTCAGGTCTTCCGCAGCTTCCTGGTCGTTCAGCAGTACACCGGCGGCATTATTGTCTGTACGCAACTGATCGCTAACGGTTTTTAGATTTAATGTAAATGACTTTGCGGCGTTGGCGGCATCATTTATCTGTTTTACGGCAGCCTGCAAACTCGTCATGATCACAGTATCGTGCACCAACCCGTTGGCCAGGCTGCCCGGCTTTTCCAGCTGGGCGGTATATTCGGCAATCCGGCTGCTTAGCAACTGGCTGTTTCGTGCAGCCACCTGTAAATTGCTTGCTGTACTGGCCAGGCTTTTATATAATGAAGCATCGGTGAGTAATGCCCCGGCTGTTCCTTCGCCATTCACCAAACGGTTGCTAACCGTTTTGAAATCGGTAGTTATGGCCACCAGATTTTCATTGTTCTTTTGCAGGGTAGCCATCATGTCGTCGGTGCTCAATGTTTTTTCTACCATCAGATGTTCGCCGCCTTCTATAGGGCCAGCCTTTTCTGAACCGCCGTAGATTACCACCAGTTTATTTCCTATAAAACCCTCAGCACCAACCTTGGCTTTGGCATCTTTGCGAATAAATTCCCGGGCCTTTCTTTCAATGTGCATGATAACCCGTATTTGTGAACTGCCATTGAACTCAATCGACTTTACAACACCAACTTTTACACCCGAGAACCAGACATTATCGCCTTTCTGCAAACCGTTCACATTGTCAAAAACAGCCTGAATGTCAATGGAAGGCGCAAATGCCTTTTTCTGTCCGCCAAGCGTAAAAACGCCAACTATTAAGATCAGCAGGCCTATTGTTACAAACAGGCCAACGATCACCGTACGTTTATTTTTTTCTGCGCTCATCAGTAAACATTTTAGTTTGAACAAACCGGTTTGTTCAAATACATTTTCAATCAGGTTATAAAATTGTAATCATAGAAACTTTTCAGCCGCTCATCGCCGCTGGCAAAAACTTCTTCAAACGAGCCTGTTTGTACGAAACGGCCGTCGAGCAAAACGGCCAGCTTATCGCCGGTGGCCCTGGCACAGGTAAGGTCATGCGTAATAATTATGGAGCTGGTATTGAACCGTTGCTGCACTTCATTGATGAGATCATTTATCTCCATGCTGGTAATGGGGTCAAGACCCGCGGTTGGTTCATCATACAACATGATGGTCGGTTGCATAATAAGGGTTCGCGCAATGCCTATGCGTTTTTTTTGTCCGCCCGAAAGTTCGGCCGGCCACTGGTTTATGGTTTGCGACAAACCAACCGCTTCAAGCGCTTTTTCAACTGCGCTGTTAACCTGCGCCCTGGTTAAATGTTTTGAGTTTCGTAACAATGGGAATTCGAGGTTCTCCCGTATGGTCATGCTATCATACAATGCGCTGTTCTGAAATGAAAATCCAATGCGTAACCGAAGCTCTTCCAGTTTGCGGTAGCTTATATTGGTAACTTCTTCACCCAATACATTTACGGTTCCTTTGTCGGGCTTTAGCAGTCCGGCAATGATCTTTATCAGCACCGATTTACCCGTACCCGACCGTCCCAGCACTACCACATTTTCACCCTGAAAGATATCGAGGTCGATCCCACGCAATACGTGATTTGCTCCAAACGATTTATGCAGATCGCGAATGGAAATAACCCGTTTTGTTCTGTCGATATGTTTTTGTTTTTTTTCCATCAGGGTCTGAACCAGTTTGTGATCTGTACAATTATTATTTCTTCTATGAATATCAGGAACATTGACATCACCACAGAGCTATTGGCCGCGCGGCCTACTCCCTGGGTGCCCTGCGTTGTATTATATCCCTGGTAACAACCAACAATACCAATTGTAAAACCAAAGATGACCGATTTAAATATTGATGAAAAAATATCAAGGAAACTGATAGTTTGAAAACCGCTCCCGATAAAAGAAATAAAACTGGTTTGCTCGTTGGCGTGTACATTTACAAAGGCGCCCAATAAAGCCAACAATGCCATATACAACATCAACAGGGGAACCATAAAGGTGGTACTCAATATGCGGGTCACAACCAGAAACCTGAACGGGTTGGTAGCCGACACCTCCATGGCATCTATTTGTTCGGTCACTTTCATGGAACCTAATTCTGCCCCAATGTTCGAGCCTACTTTGCCGGCAGTGATAAGGGCGGTAACCAATGGGGCGAGTGCGCGGATAATGGCGATGGCCACCAGCGAAGGCAGCCAGGAGGTGGCGCCGAATTCAGACAACGAAGGGCGGCTTTGTTTTGTAAATACAATGCCCGTAATAAAACCGGTAAGTGTAATTAAGGGTAATGATTTTACGCCTATCGCATAGCTCTGCTTTATTATTTCTTTGAACTCGTAAGGGGGTAAAAATACAGCGCGGAAAAAGCGGGCAATAAACTGCCCGAATGCATACACATCGATAAAGAATGCATCCAGTTTTTTAGTCAATACATACCTGCGGGGTTGCCTGTGTTTTAATTTCATGGATGCATCATCCATCGAAATTTAACACCAGCTTTGTTGGGCAACAAATTCCCCAATATGTTTATAAAAATGAAGGAGTTAAAGGCTATTTATGGGCAATAGGATCGGGGTTGCCATCGGGATCGTTTTTGGCTGTGCCTAAAGAAGTTATAGCGCTTCCTTTAAGCAATAGCAAACCGGCTACATGCGGCGCCGCCATTGAGGTTCCACTAAAGATGGCGTATTTTCCATTTAAATAAGTGGAAGGAATTCGAACACCGGGCGCAGCGAAATCAACCACATCGTTTCCGTAGTTTGAAAAAGAAGCAAAATTATCGAGGCTGTCGACCGCAGTTACCGTGTAGATATTTGTACCGTTCACTCTGCCGGGCGAGAAGCCATTGGCCAGTTTGCCGTCGTTACCGGCGGCTATGGCAAAGTAAATTCCTTTGGCGGCTATTGATTGAACCTGGTTATCGAGGATGCTCGATACCTCATCTTCGCCCAAACTCATATTCACCACATCGCCTGCTTTTGCATTACTGCTGATGTATGATAATGCCTGAACAATTGAACCGAGGGTGCCTTCGCCATCTTTATCAAAAACCCGGCAGGCAACCAGGCTGGCGCCTGAAGCCACACCCAATACCCCTTCTGAATTATTCTTAGCGCCGATTATGCCGGCTACATGGGTTCCATGACCGTTTTCATCGGCTGCTGAAGTAACGCCGTTTATAAATGATTTGCTGCGGGTAGCATCGGCATTCAGATCGGGATGGCCAAAATCGATCCCTGAATCAATGATCCACGCGGTTTTACCGGTGCCGTCGCCATAACCTACCCGGTTCACGTTCCAGGTAATTGTTTTGGGCTCAACCACCTGAAAACAAGTACCATAGGCAACGATACGGTCCTGTTCTATCATACGAATGGATGTATCGGCTTTCAACCTGGCCAGTTCTGTACCCGATAAGCGGGCAATAAAACCACTCAATGCACGACTGCCGGGAGCGCCGGCAAAACTTTGCCGCAATGCGGTGCTGCTGATCTTGTTACGTTGTAATAAATTACTGCTGAATGTAGCTATGCGGGCAGTTGAACTTAAACTGCTGCTTGTTGAAGGATTGTAGGCTATAATGTACTGGTCGGGAATGAGCCTTCCGTTTCCGGAGCTTTGTTGCACCACACAATCGCTGGTCGATGCGCCATCATCTGAAGACATTGAATCATCTTTACGACACGCGGCGAACAATATTACGCCGGAAATCACTGTACCGGTTATAGCTTTTATATTCATGCTGAATGGCTCCCTGGATTATAATAACGGGTTTTTATAATATTTGGCTGGGTGTCATCAGTTGCTTTAACAACCTTTTACCATTTTCAATCAATTCCGCTGATAGGGCAAATCTCGAACCAATTGGCGAAAAAATGCCCGATCCGGTGAGGGTTCCGGCAAAAACAGCGTGTTAATACTTATTAAAATGGAACAAATTTCTTAGTGTGCAGGCGCAGCTGATCTTTCTATGACATTTGTCAATGCATTCAGTAACCATTGAATGGCATCACCTGGTGGCAATGTTTGTTATTTCGCCTGTTCTTTAATTTTCTATTGAATGGTCAATGGGAATGGGTTCGCCTTTCCAGGCTTTTTTAGCGGTCCAGTCGGCATCGGCATTCTGCCAGAACGGATCGTTTGCGGGCAGGCCGAGCACCAAAAATACCTGTGAGCATAAATACAGGCTGCCCGTTGAAATATAATGTTCGCCTACGCCGGGCTGATGGCCCACCAATCCTATTGTAAGCCATCCGTCTTTATCGAACGTACCGGGCGCTTCCATTTGTTTTTTCACTACTTCATGCAGGGCGCATCGTACCTGCTGCGGCAATACATCGGCCGGCAACTGGCGCATGAGCGCGATCTTCGACAGTAATTGAAAGGCGCCAAACCGGTAAGCCAGCGAGCGGCCAATGGGCGGGTAGGTTCCTTCGGGCGAGATCA
>CBIHPC010000254.1:0-9083 GCA_966211305.1 uncultured Niastella sp. | reverse complement strand
TTCTTCTCTCACTTCCTTACCTTTTCGATTGGGGTTGCAAAGGTAAGAGTTTCTTTCATTCTGCAAAATCTTTTCTCACTTTTTCTCTTTCTTTTTTCTTCTTTTTAAGAGCAATTTTCAGTGAGTTCTTCCCGTTTCTATCTCTCTCATTTCTCCTCCTTTTCACTGTCCTTTCGTAAGGGGGTGCAAAGGTAGGCGTTATTTTCACTTCACCAAATCTTTCCGTTTTTTTTAAGAACTTTTTTATTGATCCTCAACTTCTTCCCTTTCCTCTTCTCTTTTCCACTGCCCTATTTTTAATAGGGGTGCGAAGGTAACCGGATTTTCAATACCAACAAATCTATTTTGCGCTTTTTAAGACTTTTTAACGCCAACTGCCCGGGCAGGCAGGCCCAATGGTAGTGAAACAGTAGCGAAATGGCAGGAAACTGGCAGGTCAATGGTAGCAGACTGGCCTGGGTATTGTACCGGGATGCTCTATGCACCCTGCAGGGATACACAGGCGCAAGACCATACCCAGCGCTGTCCCGGTGCTATTCCAGTGCTATCTTAGCGCATTCCCCTGCGGTTCACCTCACATTCGAGGCTAAGAAAAGGGGCTACCCATGCCCCTGAACTGGGAAATTAACATGGTAAAATAAGCTTTGTAATATAGTTAAGGAGGATAAACTAAAGACCCACCAGGGATTAGCAGTGAATTCACATCAGGCAAATGTCCCGTCAACGTCTCGTGAAAGTCTCGTAAAGGTCTCGTGAGCATCCCGTAAAGGTCTTGTGAAAGTCTCGTAAAGGTCCCGTGAGGTTCAGGTAATATTCAGGGACAGCATGAACAAATTGTGTAAGTTAAATGAATGAGATATAAGATGTAATATACATAAAAAGACCCAATGCTTAACTAAAAACCCCGCCCGAAATACTACCTTCTAATCACCTGTTACAATCAATTTCTTCGTTTCGAGCACCTGGCCGCCCTCCGAAATAAATCCTACATGGTAATTACCCGGTAAATAAATATGCATCGGGATAATGCTTCGGTCATTGACCGGTTCGCGATGGATCATTTGTCCCAGCACATTCCAGATCACTACATACTTCACGGAAGCAGCTCCGTTAATGCCTACGTAGAAATGACGGGCAGTGGGATTGGGCCACAGCAACAACTGGAAGCCACCCGGTTTGCCACCGACGGCCACGATCTTTGTATACGAGATACCACCGCTAAAATCAACCAGCTTTAAACGGTAATAACTGTTGCCGGTATAATTATTGGCATCATCGTGGATATAATTCAGATTGATATTGCTGTATCCGTTAAATGCCTGCGATAACATTGAGTCGCGGCCGGTAAATATGGTTTCATTGCCCAGCCTGCGTTCAACAACAAAATACCTGATGTTCATTTCGGGATTGGTTGTCCAGTATACATGCACATTGCGATGATCCATCCGATAGGCATTCAGCCAAACTTTTGTAAACTGAAGCGCGGTATCGCCCCTGCCGGTGAATTTGGTAAAATAAGCACTTGCGGCCAGCTTACTTCTCAATGAACGGGTATTTACGCCGCTGTTAGCCAGCGCCGCACCCGATGTAAGATACCCATTGTTTGAAGGAGCGATCTGTGGGTAGGAAGTATCCCAACCTGCAGCAGTGTATTGTGAAATATAGGAGTATTGCCGGTTGGCGCTGAACTGGCTGCCTTCATCGGCCAGAAGGTGCTGTATAGATACTTCCACATCATCGGCATTGGGACGGTTGCGCTTGCCCACTTCCCAGGTTTTGTTCACGCCCGTCTCTTTGAGATCCGCGCCGGTGAACAGGTACTGCTTCACCCCGTCTGAAACGCGGGCATGAAAATCATCGCCCTGGCCCGTCCTGCTGCGCACTGAAACAGGTGTGTATGCATTTACATCGGTACCAATGGGGAAAATTACCCAGCTATCGCGGAAACGAATATTCTCCCTCACCAACAGGCCGGTACCCGTGCCGCCGGTAATAATGTATTTGACGGCATCGTAACCGGTAATAGAACCGGGACTGCCCTCGCCTACTACGAGTGTATTGTTCTGCAGGTACAGATGCCCGCTATTGAAGTGTAAGTTATGCCTGATCTTAGCAGTGCTTCCGGTAAGTTCTATGCCTGCTGCATTTTGAATTTCAAGATGCGCAAAGGCAGCACCGGTACGGGTAACGGCATTGTAACCACCATCTATCTGTTGCCGGCCGCTGTCGCCGTTAAAACGAACAAGGCCACCCCTTGCCGAAGCATCTTCGCCGAGGTTGCCCTCATCGGTTATAAGTGCATCGGCATCGTTCTCCCATTTCTTTCCCTTAAAATTGACCACCGCTTTTTTATCAACCCCCAGCTTGCCCTGGTTCACCACATTCGAAAATATGGTTGCGGTATCACCGGAGAAATACACCTTTCCCTTCTTCGGCACATAAAAGCCGGGCGTTTGTTGCGCATCGGCAGCAAGTGCGCCAATAAAGAGCAACAACAGTAAAAGCGTAATATGTTTATACAGGGTGCTCACTGGTGAACGGTCAATGGCTCGCGAATTTTCTAACTCATAATTGTTTTATGCATTCAGTAACATAAAACTTACTTCTTAAAACTATAAACTTATTGTATCAGCGTTACATCAAATGTTATACTTCCCAGTTGCCGGCCCCAGCTTTCCGTACAGGTAAAACCAATGGTTATCGTATTTGAACTGCTGATATAGGAATAGGCAATGGCAACACCACCTGGCAATGCACTCCGCGGATTTAAAACCACAGACGCATTGGTTGTTGCGCCGCTTATCGTTGCTGTAACCTGACGCGTTGCACCAGGCCCAAACAAGGTATTATCACTTATGCTGAAAGTAGTTTTTATCATATTGTTCAACGCCGTTCCCGAGCTGCCTAATTTATACGTACCGGCTACATCGAGGGTTGCTGCGGGATTGGTCGTAGCCACCCCTACCCTTCCAGCGCTGGTAATGCGCATTCTTTCATTCGAAGCTGCAATACCGCCGGTAAACAGGATCAGGTGTTTTGAAGCGGCCGTGTTACCGATAATGAAATCCTGTCCGGCACTAAACAAATAACCATTGTTAGGCCCGCTCAAAATATTATTGGCGCTGTTGTACCCGCCGCCATTGATACCGAGGTTCACATAGTTGGTGGTTTCTGTTCCGTTATTGGCTGTGGCCACAATATCGGTACTGGCCTGTCCCTGGGCCGATGTGTTTTGAATATTAAACTGCAGATAGCCGTTGCGTTCGCCTTTTGCCACCACCAGGTTATACGAATCGGTTGCTCCTGCATCTACCAGCAATTGTTCGGGGGCTGTATCATCAAAAGCTCCGGAACCAACAGCCATTCTGCCCGAAGCATCAACTACATCCAGTACTGTGCCGGCCGCATTGCGCCACTCGGTAAGGTTAGCCGCCTGGCTTGTAATTCCCTGTATGGCCAACGGCACACTGGCGGTACGTTGCGACGGTATCAACACACCGGTATTCGTGGCCGAACCCGAAGACAAAACCGGAAAACTGCCCGATTGCCGGTCGCCCATGAGGATGGTTGTCCAGTAGGAACCCATCTGCAGGTTACGGCCACCGCCGCCCTGCCAGAAAAGATCGCCGCCATCGCCGCCAATACGAAAGTCGCCATAGCCAGCCGTATTGGAGAACAACAAGGTTGACAGGGAGCCGGTGCGGCGAATTTCCAAAGTATCTTTTACAACCAGCGGATTGCCGGCATTGGTAACACCTATACCTACGCGGCCGTTGCCATCGATCCGCATCCGTTCGTTGGCGGTTGCACTACCACCGGTAAAGAAAACCAAATTCCTGTTACCGGTTTGGTTACCGATCACAAAATCATTGCCGGTACTGTACAGGTAGGCATTATTGGCGCCGCCGAGGATACCCGTACTGCTATAACCGCCTGAGTTGATACCCATATCAACGAAGTTGGCGGTTTCACTTCCGTTGTTGGCTGTGGCCACCACATCGCTGCTGGCGGCTGCGCCGGATGAAAGGTTTTGAATATTTAACTGTAAGTAGTTGTTGATGGTTCCTTTTGCATTGATAAGGTTATAAGATGAGGTGGTTCCTGCATGCACCAGAAATTTCTCGGGGTAAGTGGCATCGAACGTTGAAGTACCAATGCCTATATTACCTGTACTGGTGATGCGCATTTTTTCGGTGTTGTTGGTGATCAGCGGAAGATCATAATTATCTGTTGTACCAATTGTTTTCAATGCGCCCACGGTGTTTCCGTTCAAAGACCAGCCTGTGCCGGCGCCTCCGGCGGCGCTTATTACACCCGTTGATGCATCGTAGCTGATGCCAGAACCAGCACTGAGCAGGCCGCGCACTTTTTGATGGAAGTTGCTGATATAACCGGTGTCTAAAGTAAGCGCACCGGTGTTACCATTCATTGAGGTAACACCGGCATTGCTTATTATCCCCGTTGTATTATCATATGCGATGCCGGCGCCTGCCGAGAATTCGCTTCTTACCTTCTGATAAAAATTGGGAATACTGCCGGTATCGATAGAAGTGGCGGAAGCCATCGGTTGCCAGTGGCCATTCGCACGCAACAGCAGGCGTTTGGCTGGTGAAAAATAGATCACCATACCATCGGGCGGATTCAACGCGTTGATAAGCGCCGTATCTGCTATTCTTGAAAACAATAGCCCCTGGTTCGCCGATTGCAACTCGAGCACGGCCGATTTTTCAACCGCCCAGGGATTGTTCCCCAATCGCATTTGCTGCGACATACCTTTCGTGGCAAACAATACCGTTACCAGCACTGCTCCCAACCATCTGTTGATACGCATATACCCTGCTTTAAGCGGTGCGCTGATTAATAATATTATTACTTCTTAATGATATACCAGTCGGTACCATCTGTTTGAAGCGTTACGTAGGTCCAGTCGTTGTAGATCTTGTACGAGTTGCCGCCATCGATCGTTCCTGAAGCGGGAGAAATGGTTAGATCATTATCCAACCCGCCGTTGCCTACTTTTTTGATAGTGTAGATCCGGCCGGCAATACTGGTTGGTGCAGGAAGCGTAATAACAATTGCTGCTGATGAAGTATTTGCCAGAATGGTATTATCGGCGGCTGTTACTGTATAATCGCCGGTAACAGATTTAATGGCCATCGATAATGAACCGGCAATTTGCACGGTACTGTTGGCATTACCGGTTGAACCGGCAAGGATGGCCTTTGAAGCGGCAACGCTGTCCTGGAAGGTTTTGTTTCCACCGAAAGTTTGGGTAGCGGTTGTAACCACCCCACGGGCGGCGGTACCGGCATCGGGCACATTGAAGAACAGTGAGTCGGCATTGTTGCCGCTTACCGTAAGATCAGCGCCTGTGTTACGGAAAGTGAACGTTTGTGCGGTATCGCGGTTATCATTTATTACGCGGATGGCATTCCCAAATGCCGCATCACTTACTTTTCTTTTGGCCACTACCCCATTCGATAACACGAGCACTGAATCGGCGCTGTTGTTATCATTTACGGTGTTGATCGATAATGTTCCGTCAACAGTTACGCTGTCGCGGAAAGTTTTGCTACCGCCAAACTCCTGCGCACCGGCGGTTACAATACCGGGGTTGGTAGCATCTGCCGGATGCAGAATGATCTGGCGCGATGTGCTGTCTGTAACGATAGAAGCGCCTTTTACATCGGAAGAGGTGGCAACGGCGCCGATAGTAATGGTTTGAATACCGCTCTGGATCTTCGACCAGTCATCGAGGGTCAGGAATCCATAAGGTTTATTGGCAGAAGCGCCATCCTGCACGGGCAGGTAAACAGCAACGGTGCTGTCTGCCGTGCGGTTCTCCACTTTTACCGAATCTTCAGTGGTGCTGGCTTCGGCAGTTATTGAAAGGGTTTGTTTTTGAATACCATTGATGGCTTTTATTGCATTGGTAAATGCACCTGACGACATCGTTCTTTTATAAACAGAACCGTCGGCATTCAGCACCAGCACGTCTACTTCGGTTGAACCGCTTGCCAGGTTCTCGAGTTTTACCGTTCCGTTCACATTCAAAGTAGCGGATGGGGTGGTGGTACCGATACCTACATTACCAGTTGAACTTATGATCATGCGGGCCGAGTCGTCGGTTTTGATGGTAAATGGTTTGCCATCTGTTGTGCCGATGAAGCTGGTAGCCGAGTCGGTTCCGCTGTTACCGGTCAACGACCAGTTGGCGGTTGCATCGGCCATGCTGGCGAGCTTTTTCCACGCACCATTACTGCGGATGCGTAAACTTTTGTCGGTAGTAAGGAAGATGATCATTCCATCGGGCGGAGTAAGTGAATTGATTGCCGCCGTATCGGTTAACCGGGGCAACAGCAAACCCTGACGGGTACTTTCCAATTCGAGGATAGAACTTTTTTGAATGTTGGTAGGATTGTCACCTACCTTAAGCTGGGCATTCGCCAGCATACCGGTGCCCATAAAGGCTGCCAGCATTACCAACCCTTTTCGATTTTTAAGGATATTGAACAATTTCATACGTGGGGGATTTTGTGTTCTTAATATTTATTATCATATTAACAACAAAACCGGTCTGCAGCGTAAAAAAAAATGAGTGTCAATTTAACTTTTCATTAGTATCATCTGCCAACGGTAGGTAATATTGCTTAGCTGTTTATATGGGCTTTAGCGAGCCGGTACTATAACTTAAAAACTACTTGATAAAAGTCATCTAAACATTCTAACAGTACCGGTCAATTGTTATATCCTCTCCAACCACAACATGCATCCGGCTCATTCCCGCCGGCCGGGGAACTTTCGGGCCCAGACCTGATACATAGTTTTGCTTAATGCTTCCTAAAATTGTTTTGACACTGTTGTACCCAAACACCTTTAAACCCAACCTTCCTTTTAAAATGTTGAAAAATAAACCACCGTTATGGTGGCCATCAGCTACAGGCTGGTTTGATGTTTGTTTAGTACGGGCAGTTCTTTGGTTTGTATATATGTTCTATATAAGATATAACAGCCGGGAAGAAACCCTGCCTGCATGGCGTTTATCTTACATTTTATCAGGATGCGTTTTTGTGCAACTGTAGTTTACTGCTAAAACCGACTAAACACGAAAAATAACCGGGTAGTAAGTCAATAAAAACATAATTCACATGCTTACTATACTGATATAAGACCAATTAATATAGAACCGGTTATACAACTACATGTGTACAACTACGTTACCGGACGATCAATGCGGGCCTGAATGTTCATATAATTTTCATGAGCCAGTATTGTTAATTCAAAAAATTATCATAATTATGTATGACATAATTTACTTAAAATCCTTATCGACAAGAATAAACCTTATCATGAAAAAGACCTGTACACCACTCGTTTTGCCATATGGGACCATTACCGGCACTGATGCCGGCATGGGTGTTGCCCCGCTGCACCTGGCACAAAGCAACTCAGCATTTCAGTTGCCTGATCCCCTCACCAGTAAAAACAGGATACAGCAGCAGCGCCTCCGTATCTGGCATGCGTAGCACAAACATTACGGCATAAATACAGCTCCCGGTCATTTACGGGATTGCAATGCTATGGCCCCAGGCCATGATCTGTACCTATTCCCTACACTAGTATAGCCCGTTAGTTTTACTGCCCTTCAGTAAACCCCTGTTTACTGTACCGTATACCTTTTTGCCTGCCGGAAACCCGGGTTTCTGCAGGCAGCGGGAATTTTTTTGTATTAAACTCTTATTCGCCAACCATTAAAAATTAAACAGCATGAGTAAACGACGACTACTAACTGGCTTATTGCTTATCCTTTTGTTCAGTGTAAATGTCACCGCGCAACAGGCTGGCAGTTACCAAAGCTATTTTGCCGAAGCATACCGCCAGTATCCCAACATTCCACAGGGGGTACTGGAAGCTGCAGCCTGGTCGGCTTCGCACATGAATAACCTGGCCAATGAACATCAGGCCGATGGAGAAGAAGAACCAATGCCTGAATATTACGGCATCTTCGCGCTGGTAGAAAATGGCCGCGGGTATTTTAAAAACAACCTGCTTACGGTTTGCCGGCTAAGCGGCATTACGCCTGAGCAATTCAAAAAAGACGTGCGGCTGCAGATCCTGGCCGTAGCGAAATTTCTGAGCCAGGAAGCGCGCGCGCAGAACCTGCCCGCCAACACAACACCGGAAAGCTTTTCGAAAGTGCTTGAAAAGCTTTCGAACATTCCCGATGATGGCAGCGCTATCAATAAATATGCGCATTCATTATACACGTATGACATTTACGACCACCTGAAGAAAGGGTTTCGTTCTCCCCGGTTAACACAGCAGCCGCGCAGTGTACAGCTCGACAGGATCTATGCGCCGCAAACCCTGCGCACCCTGAGCGCGCCCGGTGTACAGATCAATTACCAGCAGGATAAAATAAGAGCCAACGGTACGGTTTTAAAAGTAAATACATCAAATGCCGCCAGCGGTTCAAACAATAATGCAAGAACCGAAAGCACCAATGATGCAGCCGCTATCCAAAGCGCTGATTACCCACCGGCCCTGTGGGACCAGGCCAATACCGGCAACTTTTCCGTAGGCCGTGGCGGTAATG
Source organism: uncultured Niastella sp. (assembly GCA_966211305.1). Classification (GTDB taxonomy): domain Bacteria; phylum Bacteroidota; class Bacteroidia; order Chitinophagales; family Chitinophagaceae; genus Niastella. The sequence goes on along the minus strand of CBIHPC010000254.1, from coordinate 487 downwards.
CGATCACGAATATTGCCATACATACTGTACAGGGAAGTTACGCCGGTTGTATATCATGGTTCAATAACCCGGCTGCAAAAGTGTCGGCACACTATGTTGTGCGTTCATCTGACGGGCAGATCACGCAAATGGTACTGGAAAAGGACCGCGCCTGGCATGTAGCGGATCACAATTACTATACAATAGGTATCGAGCACGAAGGTTTTGTAAATGACGCTTCGTGGTATACCAACGCCATGTACAACAGTTCGGCTGCCCTGGTAAGGGATATTTGCAGAGACAACAATATCGATCCCACGAAAGCCTATCGCGGCGCTTCGACTTCAGGGTATAATCCGCTGCCTGTAACCGTGCGGATCAAAGGCCATCACCATTATACTCAAAACACTACCAACAAGCATACTGACCCGGGAATAAACTGGAATTATGCAAGATATTATGATCTTATCAATCCGCCCACCGCTTTAACTATTATGTCATTCGCGGT